>JAUIHJ010000177.1 GCA_030432015.1 bacterium | reverse complement strand
CGATTGGTACACCAATTACGGCGACTTCGCCGGCACCAATGCCAACGCGCAAGGCCTGCGTCCTCCCTTGCGGATGCGGTGGGCGCGACGGCTGGAAGGCACGATCAAACATCTGCCCGTGTGTGGTGGCGGACGGCTGTACACGCATACGGCCGAAGGGCAGATCATCGCGGTGGAACAGGACACCGGCCGGCTGTTGTGGCGGCGTCACTGGCCAGACGTGTACCTGTCGTTTACCTCGCCCCTGTATGTGAGGGATAAACTGTTGATCCCCCAAGCTGGAATCAAGCGTTCGGTGATGCGGTGTCTCGATGCCGCCACGGGCAAGCTACTCTGGGAGGCGCCGTTTACGGGCTCGCCTAGTTGGAGTCGCCAGTTTCCCCCGGTGGTTCACGGCAACGTCGCCATTTACGCTTCCGGGTCGGGCCAATACGCGGCTCAGGGAACGGAAAAACCGTTCACGTTCGGCGGCACGCCCGTCGACGCCGGTGGCCGGGAGGTGATGAGCTGGATTTATTCCAACGATAACCCCTACTATCCCAAAGACAATCATCCGCGTCTCTGGGCTTGGGATCTGGATACCGGGAAGGTCGTCTGGGAGAAAGATTTTTCCGATCAAGGTCGGGGCGGCAACGATTGTGGGATCTGTTTGCTGGATGGCAAACTTTTCTATTCGACCTTCTTCGGCTACGCCGCCAGCGCGCGACGTCGGCGCGGATTGCCGGAAGACAACAACGGCCTGACTGCCTGCTTGAATCCGGATACGGGCGACGTTATCTGGCAGACGAACAAATACTATGTCACGTCCAAGTGCACGCTCAGCGCTCGCGACGGGCGGATCTATATTGGCGGATTCAATCGCGCGAAGGAAGGAACCGATGATCGCCACGTCTGGTGCCTGGATGCCAAGGATGGGTCACTGGTCTGGCAATCAGAGGCGGTCACGTCGGCCTTGAATGTGGTTACCGTGGGTGAGCAGTTTATTTTCTCCAACGCCCTGCGCGGGAAAGGCAACGTCTTCGATCGAGATACCGGTAAGGTCGTCAGTAGCATCGGCCACAATTACGCATGTTGCCGCTTCACCCTCTCGGAGCCCTACGTGTTGGGCGCGAATATGGACATGATCGACCTCTCCGACGACGGTAAACTGGTTTCCACCGGACCGGCGATCGATTCGCGCGAGTGCCTGGGCGCGGTCGTTTCCAATGGGCGCATCTTTTACGTTTCGCAGGCCAGCGGGTTTGTCGTCTCGCAAACCTATGGTGAAGCGTCACTCGAATTACCTGCCGTCTGGGAAAGACCGTGATCACGCCGTCGAATCCCATCTTCCTTCGTCGTCATCCTCCCTCACTCTTCCGCCGGAGACCCCATGCCCCGCCTTCAATTCCGCTTCCTGTTTCTGGCCCTGGTTGGTGTCGTGCTTAGCAATTCACTCTCCACGTCGCGCGCAGATGACCCGCTGGTTTTTGTTTCAGCCTTCGCCCCTGGTGACGACGGGGCCATTCATGCGTACCAACTGGATGCCGCAACAGGTCGCCTGACGCTGGTGCATCGGACGACCGACGTCGAGCACCCGTTTTTCATGGCCCTTTCGCCCGACCAGCAATTCCTGTATTCGATTCACGCGTTAGCATTTGGAGGCAAGGAAAACGAAGAGGTTGCCGCGTACAAGATCGAAGGCCGGACCGGCCGCCTCGCCCTGCTGAATCGCCAGTCCGCGATGGGTACGGCGAGCTGTTATCTGGATGTCGACGCGACGGGCAAGACGGTCCTCGTAGCCAACTATTCCACCGGCAACATCGCCGCGTTCCCCGTCCAGCCAGCCGGAGCACTCGGCAAAGCGTCGTCGTTTGTCCAGCATGCGGGATCGAGCGTCGATCCCAAGCGTCAGCAGGGACCCTACGCGCACTGTATCATCTCCAGCCCGGACAATCATTTTGTTTTCGCCGCCGACTTGGGACTTGATCAGATCCTGGCCTATCGATTGGATGCCGATGCCGCGACGCTCACCCCTCATACACCACCCTTTACACGCACACCGCCAGGAGCCGGCCCGAGGCACTTGACCTTCCACCCCAACGGCCAGGTGCTGTACGCGATCAACGAGCTGAAGAACTCGGTGACGGTGTTTGATTACAACGAGGACAAGGGCGAGTTGACGACCCAGCAAACCATCTCGACGCTCCCCGGAGACTTCACCGGAACGAGCCACTGTGCTGATGTAAAGATCACGCCAAACGGTCGATTTCTGTACGGCACCAATCGCGGTCACGACAGCATCGCCGCGTATCGGATCGGCGACGACGGGCGGCTGACGCTGAACGAAATCGTTCCCAGTCTCGGCAATGGTCCACAAAACCTCTTGATTTCGCCGGATGGAAAATTCCTGCTTTGTGCCAATATGCCGGGCAACAATGTGGCGGTGTTTGAGATCGACTCCGAGTTGGGAACATTGACATCGGTCGGCGAACCAACGACCATGCCAAGACCCTCCTGCATGATGCTGCTGCGGTGAAATTGCGCCGTAGCACTCGATCTCCCCTCCCTGCCCATACCTCAAAGGCGAAGTATGAACCGTTCCAGCACGTGGTGTGTGTTTTCGATCATGGTGACCTGTGTCGTCGTCGGCACTTTCTGGTGGCGTGATGGCCAGCCGCTGCGGGCGGCCGACGACGCGGAAGTAAGCCGTCAGGTCACGGCCGCCGATATGCCTCGAATTCCACACACACCCGCCGCGGAGGCCACCGCGACGTTTCGGCTGGCCGGCGGATTTGGTGTGGAGTTGGTGGCCGCCGAACCTCTCGTGGGCGATCCGGTGGATGCATGCTTCGATGAGTTTGGTCGGATGTATGTCGCGGAAATGCATGGCTATCCGTTCTCGCAAGAGCCGACACGACTGAATCCGCAGGGCGGCGGAGCCAAGAATGCCGGGATTATTCGCCTGTTGGAGGATACCAATGGCGATGGCCGCATGGACAAGAGCCACATCTTCGCCGATCAGATCAGCTGGCCGACATCGCTGTGCTGTTATGACGGAGGTGTGTTTGTGATCGCACCGGAATTCTTGTACTACTTCAAAGACACCGATGGCGACAACCGGGCCGACGTGCGCGAGGTCGTCTTGTCGGGATTCGGCCGGGACAATGTGCAGGCGGTGACCAACGGCCTGAAGTGGGATCTTGAGAACCGGATTGCGTTTGCGGCTGGACGTAACCCCAAGAATATCAAGCATCGTGGCCAACCGATGCCGACCGTCGGCGGTGATCTGCGTTTCAATCCCAAGACGGAAACATTCGAACCGCTCACAGGCGGGCTCCAATTCGGTCATTCAATGGATGATTGGGGTACGCGATTCGTTTGCAGCAATAGCAACCACATTCAACAGGTTGTGTTTCCGCAAGGTTATCTGTCCCGCAATCCGTACTTTGTCGCCTCCGGGCTGATCCGCAGTATTGCGTCCGACGGCGCCAGCGGTCGCGTGTTCCGCATTAGCCCCCCCGAACCGTGGCGAATCATTCGGCAGAAATGGCGGGCCGCCGATAAAGGGTATCGGTTAGTCATCAACGCCGATGGTGGCTGGGAGTTTGTTCCGTTGGATCCGTCGAAGAAGAAAGGGGCTGTCCCGACCGAATACCCGGTCGGCTATTTCACATCCGCCACAGGGATCACGATCTACCGCGGCAACGCGTATCCGGAACGATATCGGGGCAACGCGTTCGTTGGCGACGTGGGTGGGAATCTGGTGCACCGTAAAGTTGTGCAGACCGACCACGTTGTCTATCGGGCGGACCGTGCGGATCAAGGTGAAGAGCTGTTAGCCTCGTCGGACAATTGGTTCCGTCCCGTCAATTTCGTCAACGCGCCCGATGGAACGCTCTACATTCTGGACATGTATCGCGAGACCGTCGAACATCCGTATTCGATTCCTGACGAGATCAAGAAGTTTCTGCATTTGACCAGCGGTTCAGATCGAGGTCGCATCTATCGCCTGGTGAGCCCCGAGATGAAGCGCATCCGGCCGATCCGGCTGGGCGACCTGACCAACGCGGAACTTGTCGCGCAGCTGGCTTCGGAAAACGGCTGGAATCGAGAAACCGCACAAAGGCTACTCTGGGAGCGACAGGATGCGACGATCGCCCCGCTGCTCGACCAGCTTCTGATCTCAAGCGCGAATCCACTCGGGCGCCTCCACGCACTCTATACGTTGCAAGGCGTGGGTTCGCTTAAACCGGCCCACATTCGCCGCGGACTGGAAGACCCGCATCCGCGTGTTCGGGCACATGCGGTGCACCTGGCCGAGCCGATGATTCGTGACTCAGCCGACTTGCTGAGTGATCTGGTGGCGCTATGCGGTGATGAAAGCCCGCACGTGCGGTTTCAACTTGCCTTTACACTGGGTGAATCCAGTGACCCGCAAGCGATCGCAGGTCTCGCGCGACTGGCAGGCGATCCTCGCAATCGGGGCGAGATCCAGACGGCCATCCTTTCCTCGGTCGGATCCACAGCGGGCCAACTGGTACGATCGCTGCTGGGGGACGACCAGTTTGTCAAGCAGACACACGCGGCCGCCTTGACCACACAGTTGGCGTTGGTTGTGGGAGCCAATCCCGATCGGTCGGGTGCCCTCCGATTGCTCGCCTGGTCCACGGACCGGCAATTGTCCTTACCGCTGCAGCAGGCCATTCTGACCGGTTTGGGCGAAGGGCTTGCCCGGCGAGGTGACTCGATCGGAGGACTCGTGTCGAGTGACCTCGCCTCCGCGGCCCAGCGTGATCAGGTTGCCCGGCTATTCGCGCGTGCGAGCGAGTTGGCCAAAAACGACGAACGGACCATCGCCGAACGCGCGGTGGCGTTGCGTTTGCTGGCCCACGCCGATGCGCCGACGGCGATCGAGCATCTGCCTCCGTTCCTGGCGCCGCAGCTGCCACAGCCATTGCAACGCGCGGCAGTCGCGGCGTTGGCGCAGCAGTCCAGCGACGATATTGCCGCGACCCTCTTGTCAGGGTGGCGTACTTTCAGCCCGCAAGTTCGTCGCGATGTGGTTGACGCGTTGATGTCCAAGCCTGCTCGGATCGAGGCCTTGCTGGCGGCGATCGACGCCGGCTCCGTCCAGCGCGGCGATCTGGAACGGGACAAGAAGCAACTGCTGATGAATCACTCCAACGCCAAGGTGCGTGCGCAGAGTCACAGCCTGTTCGGCGGAGAAGTGGATTCCGATCGGGCCAAGGTGGTCGCCGACTTCCAGAACGTGCTCGCCTTGGACGGCGACATTGCGCGAGGGAAAGCGGTCTTTAGCAAGAAGTGCGCCGTCTGCCACCAGGTGGGCGACGTTGGCCACGCCGTTGCGCCGAATCTGACGTCGGTGCAGAACAAGTCACCTGCCGACCTGTTGATTGCGATTCTCGATCCCAACCGCGAGGCGCAGCCGAATTTCAACGTCTACAACGTGGTGACCCTGCAAGGACGCACGCTCAACGGAATCATCGCCGCAGAGAGCGCCAATAGCATTACACTGCGCCGCGCCGAGGCAAAGCAGGATATCATTCTGCGGAGCAACATCGACGAACTGATCGCGACCGGAATCTCTCTGATGCCCGAGGGATTGGAAAAGGACCTCACGCGGCAGGATCTGGCAGACGTAATCACGTTTGTCAAGTCGATCAAGCCAGCGGAATCGAAACGCTAACCGAGCCAATGGTAACGCCATGAATCGTTTTGTTGTCGCCGCCGCCTGCCTGGTCATGGTTGTACCGTTCGTCCCGGCCAGTGGTGCCGATCCAGCGGTCTACCAGGTTGGTGTTTCGAAGGTCGATATCACGCCCGACTACCCGATCCGACTCAACGGCTTTGGCAACCGACGCAAGGAATCCGAAGGTATTTCCCAGCGCATCTACGCGCGCGTGCTGGCCATTTCTGTTGATGACGCGAAGCCCCTGCTCCTGATTGCGATCGATAGCCTTGGTGTGCGCATCGGCATGGTGGACGAAATTGCCGCCCGGCTGCAAGCCTCGCATGGTATCCCTCGCGAGAATGTTGCATTGACGTTCACGCATTCGCACTGCACGCCCAAAGTAAACGGCGCATCGGATAACATCTTCAGCACGCCAATTCCGGCAGCTCACCAGGAACACATTGATCGCTACACGGTCGAGTTGACCGATCACATTGCCGAAGCGGCCCGACTGGCGATCCGCGATCGCCGCGCAGCAAAATTGCAGTGGGCTTCAGGCACGGTTCGCTTTTCCAAGAACCGCCGCACACCGGGTGGCCCGGTCGATCAGGACCTGCCCACGTTGTTTGTGCGTGACGCTCAGACCGACCAGATCCGCGCCATCTACGTCGCGTACGCGTGCCACTGTGTGACGCTATCCTTCAATCAGATCAGCGGTGATTGGGCCGGCTACGCGGTCGAGGCGATTGAAAAGGCGAATCCCGGGGCGATGGCGCTGGTGTCGATCGGCTCAGGTTCCGACGCCAATCCGATTCCCGGCGTGCAGGGTGATAAAGTCGAAGTAGCAGCCAGTCAGGGCGCAGAGATTGCTGACGAAGTGCAACGGTTGCTCACCTTGCCGCGCCGTTCGATTACCGGGGCACCGTTGGCCACCCTGAATCGAATCGACCTGCCGCTCAACCCGCTGCCAACGCGCGCGCAGCTCGAGGAAATGGTCAAACAAGGGCGCCAGGTCGGCTACAACGCCACGACCCAACTTGCTCGACTGGACCGTGGCGAGCCGCTGTTGAAGGCAATTGACTATCCGATTCAAACCTGGTCGTTTGGCGACAGCCTGTGCATCGTGTTCCTGGCGGGTGAAGTCTGCGTCGACTATTCGCTGCGACTCAAGACGGAACTTGATCGCGAACGATTCTGGCTCAATGCCTACAGCAACGACTTCTGCTCGTACATTCCCTCCGAACGCCTGGCGCGGGAGGGCCGGTATGGCGGTGGTTCAGAGACGCCCTACTTTGCGTTGCCCACAACCATCGCCGCGGGGATGGAGCAGCGGATCATCGACGAAGTGCACCGGCAGGTCCCGGATGCGTTCAACGCACCGATAGGAACCCAGGGCGTGGCGCCAAAGTCGCCGGCAGAGTCGCTCGACTGTTTGACCACGCACGATGACCTGCGAATTGAACTGGTCGCGGCAGAGCCGCTGATCCAAGACCCCGTCGCAATCGACTTTGGCGGCGACGGTCGTCTGTGGGTGGCGGAGATGCGGGATTATGGCCACGGTGTTTACGAGTCATTCGAGCCGCAAGGGTGTATCCGGTGGCTGCGTGATACCGACGACGACGGTCGCTTCGACGAGGCGCAAACGTTTGTCACGGGCCTGCGTTTTCCAATGGATGTCAAAGTCTGGCGCGACGGCGTCCTGATCTGCGACGCGCCGGACATTTTGTGGGCGCGGGACCAAGACGGCGATGGCATTGCGGACACGACTCAGAAACTGTTCTCCGGCTTCGACGTGCGGAATGCCCAGGCCCGCGTCAACAGCCTGCGCTGGGGGCTCGACAATTGGCTGTACGGTTCGTGCGGGCTGTTTGGCGGTGCGATCCTCAGCCACCAGACCGGGGAGACCGTCGATGTCACCAGTCGCGACTTTCGTCTAAACCCGGACACTGGCGTCATCGAACCCGTGACCGGCCGGACCCAGCAGGGGCGGTGCCGCAACGACTGGGGCGATTGGTTCGGCTGTACCAACGGTGCTTTGATCCGCCACTACCCGACCGAAGCGAGGTATGCGCGGCGAAATCCCTTTGTCGCGCCCGCGCCGTCGGCTGCCAGCGCGGCCAACGCCGCGGCCTTGACGTTGTATCCGCCGCCGGAGCTGGTGCGGTTCGAGTTGTCCGGTCCGCCGGGCAAAGCGACGTCGGCTTGCGGACTGGGAATCTACCGCGACACGCGGCTCGGCGTTGATTATGTGGGTAACGCGTTTACCTGTGAACCGGTTCACCAGTTGGTTCATCGCATCGTGCTGCAACCTGACGGCTTGCAATTCGATGGGCAACGCGCGGCCAACGAGCAGACGTCAGAGTTCCTCAGTTCCACCGACAAGTGGTTTCGTCCGGTGCAGATGCGAACGGGGCCGGATGGCGCTATTTGGGTGGTCGACATGTACCGCTACGTGATTGAACACTCGCGGTGGATCCCGCAGTCCACGTTAGCACAGCTGGATGTCTTTGCCGGCCAAGGACGCGGGCGGATCTATCGCATCCTGCCGCGTTCCGCGAGTCCGCCGCTCACCGAGGGAAGTGGCGATCTGCCGGCGGAGACGCCCCAGTCGGTAACGCCGTCGACATGGTCGCCGGCGCTTCCGGAATTGGAATCACTTTCCAATCAAGAGCTTGTCCACCGACTGAATCATTCCAACGGGACGGTTCGCGATTTGGCACAGCAACTGTTGTATTGGCGCGATGCCAAGTCGACCTGCGACGAGCTGACGGAGCTGGCGTCCACAGCGGCATTACCGCAAACCCGAATTCACGCGCTGCATACACTCGATGCGTTCGGGGCGATGTCGGCGAACGTGCTACTCGACGCCTTACGATCTGACCACCCGGAGGTTGTGCGGCACGCCGTTCGGCTGGCCGAGCCGTGGCTTTCCGAGCCAACGTCCACTGGGGCTACGGAAGTTGTCGCTGCGGTCGTTGCACACGCCGCGCATTCCAGCGTACGTGTGCGGCGGCAAGTCGCCTGGTCGCTTGGCGAGTGCCAAACACCCGAGGCCGCCGCCGCGTTGTCCCGCCTATTGAGTTCCGACGGTGCCAACACCTATGTTCGCGCCGCTGTCCTCAGTTCCATCTCTGACCGGAATGCCGCGGCCGTCTGGGAGGCCTTCCAACACGAGGCGACTTCGGCCGATCGGCTGGAAGATCGATGTCAACTCGTGTCCCTGGCGATTCGGCTGGGAGACGCGGCGTCGATTCCGGCGATCGTGAAATCGGTGGTGCCCGCACGCCGCGGCCAAGATGCAGGGGCTGCTGAACTCGACGCCTCGGTCATCACGCTGGTGGCCGCTCTGGACGCGGCCGATGCCAGAAATCTGCCGCGGCTGAATATAAGCGACGACGTGGCGCGCCGAGTGCGAGACGTCCACGGGTTGGCGTTGGCGATGGTGAGTAAGCCGAGTGCCTCTGCCGAACAGATTCGCCTCGCGTTGAGCGTGATCGGCAGACGACGCGGTCCCACAACAAACCAGCTACTGGCCGGAACCGGGGCGGACCGAGAAGCCAGCCAACGATTATCGGAAGTCGAAGTCGCGGAGAGGTTGGCGTCGCTGATTTCAGCTCGGCAAACCGAAGAAACGCAGCGGGCGGCGATCAACGCGTTGTCCAAAATCAGTCAATCCGAGGTTGTTGACCTGCTGGTTGACCGGTTTCCGTCCGCCAGTCCCGGCATCCGAGTGGCGATGCTGGACGTGTTATTGACCCGTGATGTGTGGACGCGTCGCCTGTTGCGACACGTCGCGGAGGGGCAGGTGCGACCGACCAGTTTCGCTGCCGCTCACCGCCAACGGTTGCTGAGGCACGATCAAGAGGATATTCGGGAGACCGCGACGTCGGTGATTCAGACGACAGGAACTGCGACCCGCGCGGATGTCCTGAAGTCATACGAAGCCGCGGTCCGTCTTCCGGGAGACGTCAGTCGAGGTCGCGAGGTGTTCAGAAAGGTTTGCGCGTCATGTCATCGTGCCGAGGACTACGGCCATGCGGTCGGACCGGACCTGAGCGCGCTCACCAACCACGACCCGAACTGGCTGTTGGCCACGATTCTGGATCCGAATCGCGAGGTCGATGCCCGCTATATTTCCTGGACTGCGATCCGACAGGACGGGCGGGCGGCCACAGGGCTCCTGGTCGAAGAGACGTCTGCGGCGATTCGATTGCGCGAGTCGGGTGGTAAGGAACACGTCATCCTGCGGATCGACCTGGAGGCGCTCCGTTCGTCGGAATTGTCGGTCATGCCTGAAGGGCTGGAAAAGGATGTCTCTCCGCAGGCAATGGCTGATGTCATGGCCTATGTTGCCGGTTTTCGATCGCCCCCCAAACAACTTCCGGGAAACCAGCCGCAGCTCATTTCTCCCGACGCGCGCGGCACGCTCGGCCTCACCGCGAAGCACGCGGAAATTCGCGGTGGTGAGATCACATTTGAAGCACCATTTCAGAATGTCGGCTATTGGCACGCAGAGACGGATCGCGTTTCCTGGCGGATCGCCGTGCCGGCTTCGCAGCGCTTTGATGTTTACGTCGATGCCGCCTGTGCAGACGCATCTGCGGGGAATCGCTATCGCATTGACGGGCTCTCCGAGGGCATTGTGGCGCCTGTCGAAGGGACGGGAGGGTGGAACCGGTTTCGCCAGCAGAAGGTGGGGACGGTCGAGGTGGACGCTGGCGAGCATGTTGTTACGGTTCGTTCCGATGGTCCGTTGACGCGTCCAGCTCTGTTCGACCTGCGCGAACTGCGTTTGGTGCCCGCCGGACAGACGACCCAGTTCGTGATGACCCCGTCGACGGCAGCCCCGTCGACGGGGAACCGGTCACGTGCAGCGCCGCTACCACGTCGTCCCCCCGAGATCGCGCCGTTCCTCTTGGACGAGTCGCAATCTGTCGAGCGTCGATCGCAAGTGATCGATCAGCGACCCGGGATGGGGCCGGCGATCATCAGCACGCTTGTCACGGATCTCACGAAGCACGCCGCGGAGCCAGCAGGTCCCCACATCCCGTGGATTTGGCGGGTGGCCTTGGCCGTGGGCAAACGGAACGACGGGGGCGAGATTCGCGATCTGCTGGAGATCAGTTTGCCCAGGGAGAACGAGCCCCTCGTGGAATGGCAGGCGGTGGTTATTGGCGGCGGCATCATTAATGGACTCACACAGATCGGCGTCTGGCCGGATACCCGCTTGGCGGAGGTCCTGGCCAGTTCGCCCGACATCGCGCAGCGTTGGCCGCGAACGATCGAATTGGCAGCGGGGATGGCCGACGATCAGCAGGTCCGCGATGGCACCCGCTACGACGCCCTACGTATGATCGCCATGGCCGGCTGGGATCAGCGAGGGGCCCAGCTTGTTGGTTATCTGGAGGACGGGCAGCCCAATCAGTTGCAGATGGGTGCCGTCAGCGGTCTCTCGGATATTCAATCCGATCGGGTGATCGACCCGTTACTCCGAGCTGCATCGCGTCTGGACGGAAGGAACCGAAGGCTGGCGATCGAGGCGCTGATGCGGACGGAGCGTCGCGCGTTGGCACTGCTGGCCACCGTCGAATCCGCGCGGATCGAGGTCGAGCCCGAGGTGTTGCGACCATTGTTGGAACATCGTGACGAGACGGTCCGCACCGCCGCCGCCCGCGCTGTGCGCTAACGCGGCGTCCGGCAGTCATGTCGGGTTTTGCATTTGTATCGGTTAAATCGGTGCTGCGCCACGGACGCCTTGGACCGATCGTCCGGCCGAGTAGAATTCACGGACACATGGCACGGGTCCTTGTTGTAGAATTCAAGATGAGCCGATTTGAGCCGCCACGAATCTGGCGGTTCGGGATTTCCCACAGCGCGACGCGAGGTGCACAAACGATGCCGACGTACGTCTACGAGGTTGTCAACAAAGACGGAAGTGGCGGTGAACGGTTCGAACTGGTTCAGCCGATGTCGGACGATCCGATCAAAGAGCATCCAGAAACGAATCAGCCAGTTCGACGGGTGATTCAGCCGTTTCAGATCACCGGTGCGGCTTCGCTCATGAAGGCTGACCGGGCACTCGCAGATGACAACAAACTGGAGAAGCTAGGCTTTACCAAATACGTCAAGTCGGACGACGGAAAATACGATCGCGTCGTC
>JAUIHJ010000176.1 GCA_030432015.1 bacterium | reverse complement strand
CGTGGGGTATGCCGACCGTGTGCTGATTCCCCAAAACGTCGCCACGCCAGCGGTCATCGACGAGCTCGTTCCTCCGACCTACGAAGTCGCCCGCCGCATCTATCGGGCGCGAGGGATCGCCGCCGACCGCATCATTATTCTAACCGGCGCAACACAGAGTACGTTCGATGATATGGACCTGCTGGCGCAGTACCTCGATGGCCATCCCGATGCGACGGTCGGGATTGTGACCAGCGCGTTCCATACTCGGCGAACCCGCTGGACCATCCGGACACGGTTGCCCGAACACGCCACCCGCATCACCCTGATCTCCGCTCCGAATCCCTATTTCGACGCCGACACGTGGTGGCGCAGCGATACAGGTTTTGTGTTGATCATTTTTGAGTATGTGAAGATTGCTGTCTATTGGGTTCGTTACGGCCGCGGCATCTATTGGCTGGGCGGATTGCTGGCCCTGGCGTTTGGTCTGACAATGGTTCGCTACAACGTGACACACCGCCAGATACGACTCGCAGATCAAGCCGCAACCGAGGCGACTCGCCGGCGCAAAGCGCAAGGCATGTGATCGACTCTCCTTCTCATCTGATTCGCAAGAGCTTGAGCCAGCTAAACGGAATGCCAAGTTCGCCAGCCAGGATCACAGGCGCCCCGTGGTTGTCCTTTAGCAGGATGGACCACACTGGATCACCTTCTTTGAACGCCCCCGCAACCTGCGTGGCCTTCCATGCTCCCTCATCTCGCTGCCAGAGGATCAATCGTTTTGTTTGGGGATCCCACCAGGGTCCGACAAAAAGCTTCCCCTCCGCACCCACAACGAATGACCCCGGTGACCCGGGTGGCAAATCGCAATAACGCGTCCAGCCGTCTTTGGTCCGCCGAACCAAATAGACGTCTGGGTTGCCGTTGTTGGGATCTTCCCGCACCAGCCTGACAACGGGGCTACCATCGGGAAGGAGACGCATCGGGCCGACCGCGGCACGCGCGTCAATGACCTCCCGTTGGATTTCCTGACCATCAAACCACGCATAGATGCTTGGTGTCGGAGCTGAATTAAATGGATTCGTACGAAAGAGAAAATGCATTCGACCGTCGTCCGACCGTTCTCCATAAAGGTCGAGACCATCACCAACGTGTCCGACGAACTCCGTCTTCCAGTCATCACCGGCTGTCTCGCCTGGTGAGCTGTGCATCAACGTAAACGTGGCAAAGCTGAAGTGATAGAGATCCGTCAACTTGCCCGCCATCGAAGTTTGGGGCACCGGGTAAAAGCCCCAATTCCCATGGGAAAGCAAGGTCTCAAATTGCCAATCGCCTGGACCAACGCGACGCCCCATGTGCACCATCCCGTCGTAAGCGGCACCAACGTCTGCTGTCCGTCGTCGGAAGATAATCGCAGGCTCCTCACCCGGAACGTCCACAATGCTGACAGCTCGGCTCACGGAGCGCCGGTCCGATACGGTGCCATCCACTTCGATACGTTCACGACGTATTGAATCGCTCTCCACGCGGACGAATTGAAGGGCTCCTTCGTTTCGAAAGTCGCTGGATCCCGTCTCCGTTAGCAACATGTTCAAGCGATTCTGATCGTCGAAGACCATGGCGCGCGCGTCCGCCTCAATGGCGAATCGGGAACGATCGACAACATCCCGCGCCGACCAGAGTCGCGTGTCGTCGACGGCGTCGATCGCGGCTCGTTTCTTATCCTTCGTTGTCTCAAGGATGTCGATCGCCCCGTTCCTTCCAACGATCGCCAACCGCACGCCCTCGCGGTCCATCGCCAAATCGCTATCGAGAAGTCGCGGATTTCGCATTTCCAACGTCTGGACGAGGTGCTCGGACTCCAGGAACACGAGTCTTCCACCCTCTTCGAGCATGATAATTCGACGGCCGTCGGGACTGGTTTCCATTGCCACGCACGGCTCGTTCGCCGCCCAGGTGACCAATTCCAGATTTCGATGATCTCGCTCGAACGCCCGCACCACGTAACGGGGATAGTCGTCCGCGGCGATGACGACTTTCGGGTTTACGGGACTCCAAATCATGGCCGTGCCGCCATTTCCGGCCACGAAGAGTTGCTCGTTCAGGCGACGAAATGGGTTCGTCGAAAACACGACCGCGGTCTGACTGGATCCAAATGCGCTCAAGAGCGTGCCATCTGAATTGAAGGCGACTCGACCGGTGAACGGCCGATCAGCAACGATCATTTCTTCGCCTTTGAGCTTGCCGACAAGATCGCTAAGAAAGACCTGTTGCCCCGATTCAACCGACCATACGGACAGTCGTCCCACCGCATCCACGGCGGCAATCAGTTCGTCGTCCGGGCTAAGCGTCACGCTAATAAGCGCCTGATCATGGTCGATCTTTTTCCGGCCAGTCGGGCTTATCTTGCCGTCGACGAGCTGCCAGAATCTCACACGTCGGTCGCCGCCGATCGTGGCCACGAATCGGCCCGATCGCGCCACCGAGATCCCGACCGCGTCGCCGGAATGCGCTTGCCGACGGTCGATAACCTTGTCCGCCGTCGTATCCAGAGCCCACAAGGTGCCCGCCTGATCCAGCGCCCATAGCAACTCGGATCGTCCGGAGTCAAACGCAATTTGCGGGTTTGGTCCCAGAGACTTCGTCAGCCGAATGACACCGTCATTCGACGACTTGGCGATGTCCCATTCTTTAACCGCGATGTCGCTCCCCGCGGTGAACATCCGCTGCCCCCCGCCGGCTTCCCTTAGCAGTGACACGGCCCGCTGAAACGGGAGCGGTAGAGGCAACGAGGCGTGCTGTTCGTGCAATATCTTCAGCAACTCGCCGGTTCGTGGATCGCGCGCAGCAGCATCGATATTCCATCTGGCGATGCTCTTGTTTGCGGAGAGATCCCACTGCGTAACGCGCCCGAGATCATCGGCAGCGTAGATCCGCGCTCCGTCGTTGGAAAAATGTACCGCGTGAATCGCCGACGCGGCAATGCTGCTTTCAGGAAGCGCCAACGTGGCGGCCGCCTCGATCCGTCCTCCTCCCTCACTGAGCTCAAGCAAACTCACGAAGGAATCCTGACAACCGACTGCCAGCAGGCCATGCTCTTCAGCCTCGACCACATCGAGACTCCAAATTGGTCCGTCGAGCTCTATTTGTGATTGTTTCTCAAGCAACTTGCCCGAGAGAATCTGGACGAGCCCGTTCTCACCGCCGATGATCCAATCCTGGGTCTTCTCGCGCCAGGTGATGACAGTGACGGCACCTGCGCCAACATCCAGATCCTTGGCGACGGACCCATCCAGCGCGCGTAGATACACACGTCCCGTCGCGTCACCGAACAGCAACCGGTTTCCGTCGGATGAAGCGGCGACCGAATAGAGCGGGTGAGGCGATGAAAGCACGTTTTGCATCTCGCCGCTGTCGACATCAAACGTTACACCAGTGCCGTCCAGTGACGCACCTGCCAGTCGCTGGCCTTCATCAATCCAGCAGAGGTCCACAAAACACAGCCCCCACTCCATCATGGTGGTGCCTTCCGGACGACTAAGAAAATGATGCGACCAACGACCGGGCCGATCTCGCCAGCGTCCTGCGGCGAGACGGCGTCGGACGCGCCCGCTCTTGGTGTCCCACACGACCAGCAGTCCGCCCGCGTCACAGGAAGCCACGCAGGTACCGTCACCTGCCACTTCCGCATCAAGAATCCCCCAATTTCCTTCGGTCAGGACTTGCAACTTTCTCGGTCTTAGCTGTGCCAAGAATCTGAGCCGGTCCGTGTCCCAACTGCGCAAATCACCAGGCACGTTGTTTAAGGCGCCGCTCCGGCGGCCAACCGTCAAGGCGAACCTGGCCGCGTAAGGCTGTAGCTGAGTCTGGATCACCACCTGGTGCTGTAGTTGCGTCTGCCGTGTCTCGGCTAACCGCTGCATCTTCGTGGCACGTTCTCGCCCTCGTTCGGCCGCCGCCGCAAGTTGGGTTTGTGTCCTCGCAGCCGACGAAGAGTTGACCGCAACCATTGCGAACAGCACCAAGACCGATACGGCCAAGCTGGCGGCAAGCGCTTGCCACGGTTTGCGATAACACCAGCGGTAGGCAAGTTCGAATGCCGCCGGTTTCCGCGCCAAGACCGGATCGCCCGCAAGGAACCTCTCCAAGTCGCTGCGCAGATCCTCCGCCGTTTCGTAGCGTTTATCGATTGCCGGCGCCATTGCCTTCTTGATCACGGCCTTCAAATCGGCTGAGAGTCCCGACAGCTCGAAGGGAACGGCCAGATCCTGCTCCTCGATGGCAGTCTTGAGCTCCGAAATTGACGCCGCTTCAAACGCTGGGCGTAACGTCAAAAGTTCGTACAGCGTGACTCCCAGGGAGTAGAGATCGCTGCGTGCGGCAACTTCACCGCAAAACTGTTCGGGAGCCATATAGCGCAGGCTACCTTCCACTGAGCTCGACGAAGGCGTGTCAGGTCGTGCCAAGCGAGCGAGTCCAAAATCGGCGACCCAGACAGTGCCCGACGAGTCGAGGAGCAGGTTTCCCGGCTTGATGTCGCGGTGGGTGACACCCTTGCGATGGGAGTAGGCAAGTGCATCGGCAACTTGAATGCCGATCCTCGCGACAGCGTGTAGATAACCTGGCTCGTGAGGTGATTTCATGGCTCCGATGAGCTCAAGAGGCGCCGACCCACCTCCCGATTGCGGCGCCGAGCGACCCCCATCGTGGGACTCGGCGCGTCCCAGGGAATGCGTGCCGTCGAACCACGTCCGCGTGAGGTCTAAGGTCTTGGTGCCTGTCTCCGGCGTATTCAGGCGACGATTCGACGTGGCCGGCTCCTGACGGGGACTCAGGATCAAGCACAGCTGATTCAAGATCTCGCTGAGTGGAAGGCCGTCGATCAGTTGCATCGAGAGGTAATGGACACCTTGATCTTCGGAAAACCCGTAGACTTGCACGATGTTGCTGTGCTGCAGGTTCGCGACAATCCTGGCTTCTGCCTCAAACCGTGTCACCAGTTCTGTCGCATCGCCGCTCTTGTCGAGAAACGTGGGCGAGATGACTTTGAGCGCAACGTGCCTGCCGAGCGTTTCGTCTTCGGCTTTGTAGACAATCCCCATCCCGCCGTGGCCGATTCTTGAGAGGAGCCGGTAGCCCCGAAGTCGCGGCGGCGTACCGGCCTCCCGTCCGTGCGACTCTGGGCCGGCGGGAGGCACCTTGGCCTGCTCAACCATCTTGGCCGCCTGCAAGATCGTCCGGAGCTCCCGATCGCCGTTGTGCTGCCGACAAACATCATCGACACTCGGCTTTCCCCCCGCGCGCATGTTTTCCACGAACGCTTCGACCGTCTGCTGGATCACATCTTGGGGTAGGCTCATCGATCTATTTTCGCCTTCTCAATCGAGGTATTCGGTCAGGTCGGCAGAAATCTCACCGAGCCGCGCAAGTGCCCGCGTGTAGCGGACCGAAGCCGCTTGCGGGGTCAGGTCAAGCAGTTCGGCAACCTCCTGGTTCGTCAACTCTTCGTAGTGACGGAGAAGCACGACCTCGCGGTCTTTTTCGTCCATCGAGTCAATCTTGCTGGCAAGTCGGGCTCGCAGTTCAGTTCTGTGCAGCATGTTGCTCGCGGTGGTGAATGAGCCGATCAGATGATCAGCGAGTTGCCCAGTCGAGTCGATCGAGAAGACACCAGCTCCTGCATCCCTTGTCACACTACGTTTCGATGCTTTCACGTGGCGTCGGTAGCTGGTCAAGGTTTGGTCAACACAGATCCGTCGCAGCCAGAGGAAGACCGACCCGTCGCCACGGTAACTGCTTGCGCGTGTGATTGCGGTCATCCAGGCGTCCTGCAGCACATCTTCCTCGTCAAAGCGTTGGGTGGTCGCGGGGGGGAACGATGACAACCGCCGCTTGATCACCAATATGAGGCGGTGTCGGTACTTCTCCTGGAGCAGCCGTGCCGCTTCGGAGTCCGCCTCGGACATCCGTTTGAGCAATTCAGCGTCGTCGTCGCTTGGCATTGGCCACCCTGTAGTAAAGCTGCAAGAGAGTAGGAATTGTAAACCGATTCAGATCGGTGTCCAAAGAGTTCAGTCGATTCTCGACCGGGATTCGTTCTTCCTGAGACCATGCTGTTGATCCGCCAGTGCGAATTGCAGCTTTCATTAATGTGGCCTAACGGGGCGGTGCACGCAGCCACGGCGAACTGTGGCGAGCACGGCCGTCCATGCTTGGGGCAGCGCGCTCATGTTTGACGTCCCACCTGGGTCACAATCCGTGTGATTCTACTGCGGTAAAGGAGTTGATAGATGTTACGACGTAGAGGCCTCGACCTGAAGAGATCCCGCGCTGCCAGACGCCATCGTTCGTTGTTTCTTGAGGCTCTTGAGCGTCGATGTTTGCTCGCTGTCGGAATACCCTTGCTGACGAGCCCGGACAACGAAGCAACGAATCAACTACCCTGGACGCGACTGGGTTGGACGAGTGCTGCGGACGCCAATGCGTACCGGGTCGTCGTCGCAACCGATGCTGCGGCATTGCCCTCGGGCGTCGAAAACCCAAGTAACGATCCGCGCCTCGTCGTTAATCACGCAACAGCTGACTTTTTCTATAGACCGATCCCTGGAGAACTCGCCAGCGGGACGACCTATTTCTGGAAAGTTCGAGCGGGAAACACGGACTCGAAGGAGGGGGGAATCTGGTCAAGTGCCAAGACATTTACTACCGCATTGATCTCAGATGACGCAATCAGTTTTACGGTCGATGGGACAGCCGACGACAACGAAGGTGATTTTACCGTACTTCTCAATCGCATCGACAAGTTCGCCCCGATTAACCCCTCAATGAAAACGTGGGTGGTCGTTCATGGTCGTGAAAGTACATTTGCCGGTACCCCCGCAAATAACTCAATGCTAGAGCTTGCCTCCACCGTCGAGCAGGTAACGGCAGGGGATCAAGTCCTTACCCTTGACTGGACTCCTGGCGCGGCTGGTGGATTCCTCTTGGGCGAGGCGAATATTCCACTCGTGGGGCAGATGGCAGCGACGGCGTTATCGAACTACGGCTTCGCAGGAGATGATTTGAACCTTATTGGACATAGCTGGGGAGCAGTCGTTTCGGCGGAGTTGGCGAAAAACATGCCCGACGGCGTGCAATCAATCGTAGCACTTGACCCTGCTCGGGACGCTGATGCGTGTATTTTTGGATTACTCGGTGCTCCCTACGACACCGAGCGTGCTGATTTCAAGGCGTATAGCCAATCCTCGTGGGCCTTTTTTGTTGACAAGGTAACCATCAACAATCCATTCGTGTGCGACGGCAAAGAAGTCCACTGGGGCAGCCAGAAGACCGCTGCGACGGCCGACGAGGCAATCGTGGTTCTTAATTCGGAGCATACCGAAGTCGTCTCGCTATTCGCGGACATGATCACGAGCCAAGATCCTGTGAGCAGCAACTATCATTTGGATCAGTTGGACGGCACGAAAACCTGGAAAGTTGATCAATTCAACTCGAAAGGAGACAAGCGCAGTTTCTTCTCATTCGGAGATTTTTCATTCGACGCCGTTGTCAGTTCAAATACTTATTGGCAAGGACTTGCCGTTAGTGATGTACCGTTCGCTTCAGTGCTGACTTATGTAGACATGGATGGCGACAAAGTCGAACTCCGAAACAAGAGAGCAGCAGGTTCGGCGGTGCTCGGCGCCGACAGGACTCTTTACGTTCTTGGCACGGATGGCGCGGATAACATCGAATTTGCAATTGGATCAATAATTGTCAACGTGAACGGACAGCAAATTGGACGCTTCGCGGAAGAAGCATTCGCTTCAGACGGGAACGGTATTCGACGCGTAACCGTCTTTGCGGAAGAAGGTGGCGGACGGTTCGATTTCCGCGATTCACCCGTTCCCGTCACCTTCTATGGAGGCGACGGAGACGACGAAGTCTATGGGTCGCCATTTAACGACACCATCTTCGGCGGCGGAGGCAGCGACTTTGTGCGCGCTGGGGACGGCGCGGATACGATTTACTCCGGGACGGGCACTCACAACCGCCTATACGGTGGCGATGGTGATGACGAGATCTTTGGCAGCGATGGTGGAGATCGACTCTTTGGCGGAACGGGCAGCGACACATTCACAAAATTCCCCAGCGACGTCGTGGCAGACGAGACGGCTGAGGATCGCGTCGTGGAACCTAACGGGCGACAAATCCGACGGCGCCGCGATCGAATCAATCGCCTGCACACACAGCAGCAGAACGTCGCTGCGCCGACTCAAGAGTCCATCCAGGTGTCGGCCGACGGAACTCCTGAAATCACCGAATTCACGATCAGTGAGAATGTCGTTTCTGAAGGAGCCGGCGTTACATTTACGGTTCGCGCAGCCGAGGCAAACTGGGCAAGGCTGGTGTTGTTCGAGGATGTGAACAACGATGGCGCATACGATTCCGGTGTCGACACGAAGTTGGCGCAATTTCGGGGACGCAATCGCGACTGGCGGGGACAGATTGCGACGTCGAAATTGGGGCTTGGCACGCACACGATTCGTGCGATGTTGCTGCCGTTCAGCGGCGATCCGGCCATTTCTTCGGCGGTCAATTTGACCATCGAAGAAGAAGTCGTCCTGCCCCAAGCACCCTCTATGCCTGCGACGATTCAGATCGATCCTGACGATTTTCTTGTCCTGCTGCCACACCGCAACGGTGACGCCATCGTCGAAGCCAACGAACTCTACGGCGATGGGCAAATTGACATCTGGGAAATCACACCGAGAACTGGTGGAGGCTATCGATTTTGGACGCAAGGAACGACCGACACGGTCGTCGCGCTCTACGATGCTGCGGGTAATCGAATCGGTAGCTGGGACAGTTCCAATGGACCCGGCGAAAACGGAGAGTTGCTCGTCACCCTCGTCGAAGATACGACTTACTATTTTGCGGTGGCCAGCGAAGCGGGTAACGGTGGTGTCTACGACCTTTATATGACAGGCCGCAACCAGACGACCGTTGGGGAGATTTCTCTGGCGCCGGCGACCCATGTGGGATCAGGTGCCGGCAGTTTCACGCAAAGCCATCGACTTGACTTCCACAAGGTCATATCGCCTGCAGCTGCGACGATCCTCGACGTCTCCCTGACGGCTGATCCTGGCCTGGATCTTTGGTTGCGCGTCGCTGACGTCAACAACCAACTGATCGGCTTTGGTCGTCCAGGGCAAGACGCCATCTTGGCGAGCCTCCCCGCTGAACCGAATACAGAGTACTACGTAACCGTGTACAGCCTCAACGGGAGCGAGGGCTCGTACACAGTTATAACCGACTTCTATCCCGACGATTCCGGAATCCCCGTATCGCTCAGCCCGACTCCCGTGACCCAAGACTGGCTGATTCCGCTCCATGATGGCTCGTTGGAAGTGGGTAGCCTGTCCATCGACGCGGTCGGCGAGTTCGACTACTTCCTCGTTACGCCGCACTCGAGCTTGGGCGCCCCAACTTTTATCTTCGAGACGCACGGCAACCTCGATACACGAGCCGGCATCTTTTTGCGCAATAGCGAATCGCATTCGACGTTGATTGCCGAAGACGACGACAGTGGTGAGGGTCGCAACGCGAAACTGACGGTGCCATTGGAAGGCGGCAAGGAGTACATCCTCGCCATCCGTTCCGGCGGAGACGAGACGGGTGCCTATTCGCTGACCATCGATTCTCCGGCACCAAGCATCGGAGTGCTCACGCCACAGGGGCTAGAGGCCGTCGTCAGTTCTGGATCGAATTTCATCGCCAACAACGGCCACTACCATATGTTCCGCACCCAAGCGCCTTTCTTTGCGACGATGCTGGACGCGCAACTCGAATTCCGTGAAACCAATCCAGCGTTCAATCTCGATGGACTTCTCCGGGTCACTGACGCCGCGGGGACCATTCTCGTCGAACGCGACGATGCAGGAGAGCGCCAAGATGAGTTGATCGATAACCTTCCAGTTGCACCGGATGGTATCTATTACATTACGGTCGGCGGCGATGACTTGACGATCGGCGACTATCGACTCCACCTCGACTTCGACCCCAATTACCCCGTCACGTCAGGCAACGAGTTTCCCGTCAGCAATGACTCGACATGGAACGAATGGCCCGACGTGGACCGCAACGGAAATGGGCAGGGCGTTATCGTTTGGAATGCCGAATTTTATGGAGGATTCTCACACAAGGAGATCCGCGGACTTCGGATCGATGCCAGCGGACAGCCAGTTGGGTCGGAATTTCGCTTGGACTTGGGGTCGTCAGAGTATCCAGGCACGCCTGTCGTAGCGGTAGCGCCGGACGGTTCGTTTGTGGCCACCTGGGGCAATATTTTCCGTCGGTTCAGCTCCACAGGAGCACCACTAACGGGTGAAATCGTGTTTGCGGACTCAAGCCGGGGCCCGTCGGAGGTGGATATCGCGATGAGCCCAAGCGGCGAGTTTGTCATCATCTGGACGAGTTTTGACAGTGGCGACCCTGACGGAGGAATTTTCGCGCGCCGATACAATTCCAATGCCGCTCCGATAGGTTCGGAAATCCACGTCAATGCAATCACCGACGATTATCAAGGATCTCCCGGCGTTGCGTTTCTGCCCAATGGTGAATGGGTCGCTGTATGGCACGCAAACCTTCAGACGGGCACCTCGTTAGATGTCATGACGCGCGCTTTCTCCGGCGCAACGCCTCTCACCGGGGACGTCGTGGTCAATACAACCCTTCCCCGATATCAGGGCACGCCCGTGATTGCCGCGTCGCCCGACGGCTTCGGGTATGCGGTCATCTGGCAGTCTCACCAGTCCGACGGGAGCTGGCAAGCGGACGGCCAACGCTTCTCCCAAAGTCACGCGATGGCAGGCAACGAATTTCGTGCCATCAGCTTGGGAGGTAGCGGTGTGTTTGAGGAGCCAGTGATCGCCTACGGCTCGCTGGGGCGATTCCTGGTTGTTTCGGTTGTGCCCGACGCCTCCGGGAGCGGCATCATTGGCCAGCAATTCGGTGCCGACGGCGCGCGTCTCGGACCAGAATTGACAATGAACCAGCAGCAGGCGAGGGATCAGGACACGCCGTCGGTGGCCAGCGATGGCGACGACCGTTTTCTTGTTACGTGGCGTCATAGCGCTACCAGCTCTTCGTACGCAATCCAAGGGATCGAACATACATTCCTTGATATCAATGAACCGGAGATCACGGTACTCGATTCCGCCGGAGTGAACGACGACCTGCAAATCGATTTCGGTGCCTTCCTGATCAACGATGCTGAAGCCTCGCATAATGTTACGATTCGCAACGATGGCAACATCGACTTGACGATCAGCAACGTTGGACTTGGTGGCACAACTCCAAGTCGATTTTCATTGAGTGACGCGGGTGACTTTTCGCTTGCTCCCGGACAGTCTCGAAACTTGACGATCTCATTTGATCCACGTGTCGATGGCACTGCCCAAGCACAACTGACTCTTACCCACAACGATACAAGCGACCTTGCCAGCAGCAACGTCGACCCCAACCCGTTATCGATCTCGCTGTTGGCAAACGTCACGACGCCGCCAATGCTTGACGTCACGATCCTGGCGGGACCCGTCTTGGAAAATGCGGGAGATGGTGCTGCGATCGTGCTGATAACGCGTCGTCATGTTGCAGATCTGTCGGGCGTACAGACTGTGAATCTGTCCAGCGACGATGAAACCGGTGCCACGATTCAGGCCACCGCCGTGATTCCCGAAAATGAGCTGTCGGTGCTCGTTCCGCTCAATGCAATCGACGACGACCTCCTGGACGGCTCGCAGACGGTAACGATCTCTGCATCCGCGGCCGGCCACTTTGGCGGTAGCGATACGGTCCAAGTTAACGACTTCGAGCAACTGGTGGTGAACATC
>JAUIHJ010000175.1 GCA_030432015.1 bacterium | reverse complement strand
CTGCTGGGCCTTTTTCGTCTCATTCTTCGCAATGTCAGCCTGCTCGAAGGCATACTTGGCAGAGAGGCCGGCAAGAATTGCCAATCCACTCAGAAAGAGCATCGTCACCGCAGTGATTCTGAATCGCAATGCCCGACGACGAATGACATCATACGTGTCGATAAGTTTTTTGATCACTTCGTTGGCCGGGCGACCGCTACGTAGATTCTCTTCCGTATCCTTGCCGCGGAGCTTGGCCTTGGATAATTGATCAAGAACAATGTTCGCGCCCGATTCTGCCGCTGGTTTTGATGCGAATGTATCACCGAAGCCGATTGCAATACAGCGGCGATTGTTGCCGGTGAAGTAGGAAACTTCGCGCTCAACCGGCCGCGACTCAAATACGGCCTCACACGTGGCGATGAGAATCAGATACTGCGTGTTTCGTAATGCGACCTTGCCAACCGTTTCCCATTCATCACTCAAGGCGAACTCGGAGCGGTCGAGAAAGACCTCAAATCCCGCTGTGCGTAGCCGCGATGCGAGCTCAACGGCATAGGCTCCGCCCGAGTCCCAGTGATACGAAATGAAGAAGTCGTACCCCCACAGCCAAGCCGTAATCGAGCGGACGCGCCGCATCATCAAGGGGGCGAGTCGAGCGTCTGTTCTTTCGTTCACCCGATTGAACCCTCAAGACGTTTCGCGGCCCAACTCCAATCGATGGCAAATTCACTGAAGCCTGTTTCGCATTCTCGGCGGTCGCAGCGCCGCCGCTTACCGCCCGCAACTTTAGTAGAGTTGCCATTGATGGCGAAATTACACTAACGCGTAGGCCCGGGCAAGCGGCGTCGACCTTGCGGACGGAACAACGAAGAATGAAGTCCCGTTTTCTTTGCGCCGATCTGCGATATCTACCTCGGTCGCTGGTAGCGAATACCTGCCCTGAACGCAGCGTGCGAATTGGTGGTCGTCGTGGTAATCCGCGATTCAGCCGGCGTGGTAATGCATGCTTTCGGCGAGGTATGCGTCGCGCTCCGGCACCGGAGCTGCCGCGGAAAATGCGCGGAAGAACAGCAGCCCCGTCGCTCCGGTCAGGCAGCACATCGCAGCAACTTCCCAGACGCCAAAAACAGGGGTCTCGCCGAGCGTCGCGGGAAACACCATGACATAGAGATCGACCCAGCGGCCCAGCAGGACGACAACGGCGACTCGCATCATCACGCGACCGTTACGCTTGGCCGGCTTCGGTAGCAGTACGAAGAAGGGAACAACCCAGTTCAGCACGATCGAACCGACGACCACCGGCCCCCACGGCCCGTGTGTTCTGGCAATGAAATACGACGTCTCTTCCGGGATATTCGAGTACCAGATCAGCATGTACTGGCTGAACCAGATGTACATCCAAAAGCAACTGAATCCGAGCAACAGTTTTCCCAGGTCGTGCAGATGTTCATCGTTGAATACGCCGCACAAGGGGCCGCCGTTGGAACGAAGAAAAAGGGCGAGAATGATCACAACCGCCAACGTCGCCTGGATCATGCCTGAGAAGTTATAGACGCCCCACATCGTACTGAACCACATGGGCTCCAACGCCATCATCCAATCGACGCTCGCCAGTGAAAACGTCACGGCATAGACGGCCAGGAACAGCGCGGAGATCCGCACGTTTCCGGCCGCCAGCGAAGGGCTTCCGGCGCGGTCCTGCCGGCGTGAACGGGCCACCAGCCACCCGGCCAGGAAACTCCAGAGGACGACGTAAAGCACTGCCCGCAACGCCCAAAACGAAGGGGTCAGCCATCGCTCTTTGAACCAGAAGGTCCCGGCATCGCCATGCCAATCATGATGCCAGCCGTACTGCCTCATTCGCCCGACAAGCACCAGGAGCATCGCGCCACCAGCGATCGGCAGCATCGTTGCCAGCGCTTCGGGGATGCGACGAAAGGCCACGTGCCAGCCGCCGCCGGACACGTACGTCAGTGCGACGAACAACGCGCCGCCTAAGGCGAGGGTCAGCAGAAAGAAAGTTCCGACGAGTAAGTTGCTCCAAATTCGCGTCGGCGCTATCCCGCACCCGACTGCCAACACCAAACCGCCAGCGATCATCAATTGCGCTTGCAGGCGACGTTGCGCGGGCCGGACCGTGGCATTCGTGGTCATGCCGATTCAACTCCAGGTCTTGAGTACTTACGGGGTCAGCTTGGATTTGGGTGGCTGCGAATCGCGACCTTCGACCGCGGTGGTCCCCTCGGCCGTTGGTGTCACGACATCGGCGGTGGGCGCCGCGGCGCCCTGTAGCTGCCGGACGTAGTTGATGACATCCCACCGCTGATCTCTTGCAAGTTGCCCAGCGAAAGGGGCCATGCTGCCTTGTCCGTACGTCAGGATATGGAACAGCCGCCCATCCTTCATCTGCACGGACTTGCCTGTCAGCAGCGATGGCGGCGGCGGAAAACCACGCTGCGTAACCAGACCATCCCCGGCGCCCTTGGCGCCATGGCACGCCACGCAGAAAACGCGGTAGACCGCTGCGCCGCGCGCGACCGAAGCCGCAAATCGTTCGCGAACGATCGCTGCCCGCCGCATCGCCTCAAGCGGTTCGGCGGCTTCCGGCGTCAGCATTGCGCTGGCCGCAGGGTGCGCGTCGGCGGCAACCGGCTCGACGGGTTCGGCAGCGACAACCGTCTCGATCGTGCTCACCGCAAAGGGGTTGTCAAGTATTTCTCCCGCCCGAATCGCATCCTCTTTCGTCGGTGCGAAGTGCAACGGCAGATGGCCTCGCGCGATCGTGCCGGGAACCGGAGCTTGCATCGTACGGCCGTCTGGAAAATTTGGGTTGGCGGCAAACGCCTCCCAGGCCGGCGTGTACTTCATGTCGGGCAGGATCTCGATGTTGGGTCGGGAGTAATCCACTCCGACCAGAGACGTCATGCCAACAACGACCAACAAGAGGACGGCCAGAAAGATGTTCAAGCGGTTCATCATTGCAATTCACCTCCCGGTAACGTCACCCTTTCTTCAACGGAGAGCGCGCGAAAGTCCGCTAACTGGGTTGTGATGACGTTGAGATCAAAGGCGGCATCCGATTGTGCGATGACGAGCACAAAGCGGTCATCGGTCACGCGTGGATCGATGATGGGAGGCTGTTTGCCTGGAAACAGCCGGCTCACCGCCAGCAGCGCCAACACGGAGCCGAAGCCGGCGAGCAACACGGCCGCCTCGAAGGCGACAGGAACGTCCGACGGCATTGAGTTCCAGGGCTTGCCACCCACGTCAAGCGGCCAGTCAATCGCAGCCGTCCAGTGTTCGAACCAGAGCATGCCGAGCGCACCCGCCATGCCGCAGAAGAAGCAGACCCAGGTCAGGCGGGACGGCCGGAGCCCCATCGCCCGCTCCAGGCCGTGGACGGCATAGGGTGTGAACGCATCGACAATCCGCTGCCCGTCGCGGCGCACCGCTGCGGTTGCGGCCAGCAGATCATCTTCGTGTTCAAACGTGGCTACCAGGACACGATCGCTCATGCTGCTTGCTCCTCCTCGTGGTGCTCGACGGCCTGTCGTTTGGGCAGATGTGCGGCCCCTTTGATTTCCGCGATCGCAATCACCGGTGCGATGCGGCAGAAGACCAGGAAGCAGGTAAAGAACAGACCGAAACTTCCGACAAAGGTCGCGATCTCGATGGCAGTCGGCGTGTAACTCGCCCAGCTTGACGGCAGAAAATCCCGATGCAAACTGGTGACGATGATCACAAATCGCTCGAACCACATCCCCACGTTAACCAGGATCACGATGACGAACACGACCGGCAGCGTCGCACGCAGCTTGCGAACCCAGAGCAACTGCGGAATGAGGACATTACACGACACCATCGTCCAGTAGGCCCAGGCAAACGGTCCCAACGCGCGGTTCTTGAAGACAAACTGTTCGTATCCGTTGCCGCTATAGAAAGCGGTGAAGAACTCGGTCCCGTACGCCAGTCCCACAATACAACCCATCGACATCATCAGTTTGCACATCCGATCGATATGGGTCAGCGTGATGTAGTCCTTCAGTTGCATGACGGCGCGGGCGATGATCATCAGGGTCAAGACCATCGCCAAACCACTGAAGATGGCGCCGGCAACGAAGTAGGGTGGGAAAATCGTCGTGTGCCAACCGGGAATCACGGCTGTCGCGAAGTCCATGCTGACTATCGTATGTACGGAAAAGACGAGCGGTGTGGCCAGCCCGGCCAGCAACAGGTAAACGGTCTCATAGCGTAGCCAGGTGCGGGCCGAGCCATTCCAGCCGAGGCAGAGAAACGACGAAATTCGCTTTCGCCAACCGGGTTCGCTGCGATCGCGGATCGTCGCCAGATCGGGAAGCAGACCGATGTACCAAAACACCGCCGAAATCGCCAGGTAGGTGGAGATGGCAAAGACATCCCACAGCAGGGGCGACTTGAAGTTGACCCACAGCGGGCCGCGTGTGTTGGGATAGGGCGCCATCCAGAACGCCAGCCACGGTCGCCCCATGTGGATCAGGGGAAAGATGCCCGCACACATCACGGCAAACAGTGTCATCGCTTCAGCCGAACGGTTCACGGCGGTTCGCCACTTTTGCCGGAAAAGAAACAGGACGGCAGAAATCAGGGTTCCCGCATGGCCGATTCCGACCCAGAAGACGAAGTTCGTAATGTCAAACGCCCAACCAACCGTCTTGTTCAGGCCCCAGGTGCCGATGCCGGTCGCGATTTGATACCAGACCGCGGCAATCCCGATCAGCAACGCCGTCAGTGAGACGGCGAACGCGCCCCACCACAAGGCCGTTGGCCGGCGGTCCATCGGAGCACAGATGTCGCGAGTGACGTCGCCGAGCGTTTTATTGCCGGTGACCAGCGGCGGGCGAAGCAGGGGAGGCAGATCAGGCATGGTGGTCGCCTCCGTTCGGAGCTTCCCGGTTCTTCACGACACGCAGGTACGCGACCGACGGTCGGAAGTTAAATTCGTCAAGGACCCGATATTGTCGCGGGTTCTGCAATGCCTGGTGGATTTCGCTGTGGCCATCGTTGATATCGCCAAAGACGATTGCCTGCGCCGCGCAAGACTGCTGGCAGGCCGTTTGAATGTCACCGTCGGCAACAGGCATGCCACGCTGCCGGGCGGCGATCTTTCCTTCCTCAATCCGCTGCACGCACATCGAGCACTTCTCCATCACCCCGCGCGAGCGGACGGTCACATCCGGATTGAGAACCAGATTCTGGAGCGGGTCTTCATGCGCATACTTGAACCAATTGAAACGCCGGACTTTATAGGGACAGTTATTCGCACAATAGCGCGTCCCGACGCAGCGGTTGTAAGCCTGTTCGTTAAGCCCCTCGTCGCTGTGCACGGTTGCCAAGACAGGGCACACCGTCTCGCACGGGGCGTTGTCGCAGTGCTGACACATCATCGGTTGATGCGCCACATCGACGTCGTCTCCGGCGCCGGAATAATACCGATCGATCCGCAGCCAGTGCATTTCCCGCTGCCTGCGGACTTCGTCCTTACCGACCACCGGCACGTTGTTCTCCGCCTGGCAGGCGATCAGGCAGGCCGAGCAGCCGGTGCATTTATTCAGATCGACCACCAGGCCCCAGGCGTGGCCGGTCCTTGGATGATCCTCGGCCCAGAATTGCGTATCACCGTGATGATGCGCATGCGGTGCGCCGGCGTGCGAATCCTTCGCGAAGTCCGCGAGCGTCGTTGCCTGAACGATATCGCGGACTTCGGCGCCGTGAGGGGCAACGTGAGGCGGGACTTCCAGCGAGTGATGTTCCTGGGTTGTCGCAAGGTCCCGACGACCACCTGCTTTGGTCACCGTTACGCCAGACGCATCATAATGCAGCCGCCCGTCGCGCACCGCAATCAGCTCCGCCGCGTTTTTGCCCACTCGCTCGCCCGGCGCGACCGTGGGCCTTCCCTCCAGCCACTGCGGACCAATGTTGGCAAAACGATCCGTGCCACGAACCCCATAGGCCAACGCGATCGCGACGACGCGGTCGTGCTGCCCAGGCTGCGTCAGCGCGGGCAATTCGATGCTCACGCCCGCCGACGTCTCCACCCGCACCAGCTCACCGTCGGCCAGTTTCAACCGGTCGGCCGTTGCAGGTGAGACACAGGCATAGTTGTCCCAGGTGACTTTGGTCGTGGGATCAGGCAGTTCTTGCAGCCAGGGGTTGTGTGCATGCCGGCTGTCGGTCAGGCCCACCTTGGAATACAGCACCAGGATGTCGCCCCCGTCGGTGGCCTCGACGCCGACAGCAGCCACTGCGTCCATTTGAAAGTCGCCCAGCGTCGCGGCGGGCGCCTCGAATTCGGCAAAGCCGTCATGCAGCGACTGGTCCCAAAACGCTTGGAAGGAAGAGACCTTCGCCCGGGGGAAAATGGCAGTGCGCCAATGGTCGCGGAGCAGATTGTACGCAGAATCCTCGCGGCCAGACCAGCGGGCCAGACTCTCCAGAATGGACCGAGTTCCGCCCAGAGGCTGCAGGGTTGGTTGTGACAGACTGACCAACCCCGCGATCGGCTCGGCGTCGAGCCACGATTCCAGCGGGTGATGATCGGGACAGACGAAGTGGGCGACCGCGGCGAAGTCGTCTTCCCGCTCGGCGAAACTGACGGCGAGCTTCGTCTTTCCGATCGCCTTGACCAGGGCGTCGCGGTCAGGCAGGTTGTGCGTCAAATCGGTCCCCGCCACGAATAATGCCGCGATCTTGCCGGCCTTCAACTCCTCGATCAACTCCACAACCGCAGCGTCGCGGCCCTGGCGTTGGCGGCTGGGACGTGCAAGGTCGACCGTCTTGCCGTTGTTCTCCAGGATGTGGTTGATGCGGTTAACGAGCAATTGCACGGCGAGATCCTGCGAATCGGAAAGCACCAGGCTCTCGCCGCGGGCGTCCCACAAGCGGTTCACCAAATCGTCGAGCTCGTGCTCAGCGATCGGCGACTCACCCAGGTTCCCCGCAGGTGGTGCCTGGCCGGCCAGACTCGCAAGTTTGCTGGCCAAGTGACTCAACACCACTCCATACTGACCGGGTGGCAGGCGGAAACGTCGGTCGGCATTTCCGCCGGTGAGCGACATTCGCCCCTCGAACTGCACGTGGTAGGACATCTCCGGATGCTCTGCGGTGGGCGCCCGCCGCGTTTGCCAGGCAGCGGTGAATTCCACCGGCGAAATCCAGGTGCCGAGGAAATCAGCGCCGAACGAGACAATGACCGCTGCCTGCCCAAACCGATAATGCGGCAGCACGCGAGCGCCGTGCGTTTTTTCGTGGGCGTCCAGAATTGCCGAGCAACTAACAGCGTCCAGTGTCACGTGTCGGGCGTCTTGGTAGGGCGCGAGGAACGCATCAATGGTGGCTTGCAGGGTGGGGCTGGTGACCGTGTTCGTGACGAAGCGAATACCGCCGTCGGATGCCTTGAGCTGGGCGAGCTGTCCTGCAATCGCGCGATCGACCGCTTGCCATTCCGCGACCTTGCCATCCGCCAAGGGCGTGGTCAGCCGCTGGCTGTCGTACAAGGCCAGTGGTAGCGCCTGACCGATGGCACACAGACCACCACGCGAGAGCGGATGTTCCGGCATCCCCTCCATTTTCAGCGGCCGCCCATCCCGCACGCCCACCAGCAGCCCACACGCGGCGGAACACCCTCCGCAGGTCGATGCATACACCTGCGATCGTCCCGGAACCATCCCCTCCGGCTGCACGACGAAGGGCAAAGCCGTCGACTCCGGCGCGCGGCCGCACCCGCCGAGCGTCGTCAGCGAGAGCGTAAAGCCGGCCGCCTCCAAGAACTCGCGGCGGCTCAACCCGTTCGCGACGGCACGCTGCGGAGCGGGGCTCTCGGAATCCGCGTGACCGTCCCGTTCGGCCAGACTTTTCCAATACGTGTTGTTCGTGTTGCGGCTCATCAAAATCTCTGAGACACCCCGCTCTCCCGGCTAGGCTAGTAGTGGCAGACCGCGCAGTCGGTTTTGGCATCGACTGGCTTGCCGTTGATTCCGTGTTGCGTGCTTTCCTGATGGCACGTGACGCACCATCCCATGGTGAGACTCTCGAATTGCTTCATCCGCTGCATTGACTCGACCGGGCCGTGACATTTCTGACAGGACACCCCGGCGGCCACGTGAGCGCGATGGTCAAAATGGACGTGGTCGGGCAGGTTGTGAACGCGAACCCACGGAATGGATTGGGGGACCGCGCCGTCGATCGGTTGGAGCGTCTCGTTTAAGCCAAGCGAGTCATAGAGTTTTCGCAGTTCAGCTGAGACCACGAGGTGCGGCTTACGACCCTCCTTGGCGGCCTGTCCCATTTCTTCCTGCAGAACACCAAACGAACTGGTCACGACCTGATGGCACTTCATGCAAACGTCGCTGGATGGAATTCCCGCGTGGCGGCTCTTGTCGGCGGCCGAGTGACAAAACAGGCAGTCGATGCCCAGTTCGCCGGCGTGGAGTCGATGCGAATAGTCGATCGGCTGTTGCGGCGCGTACCCCTGTTCGTGATCAGGCAGACGCCAGGTGGACATGCCGGCTCCGAGTGCAAGCAGACCGAAGCCCAGGCCGATCAGCAATACGAAGGTGATGACACGGTGTTGCATGACACGTTTCGTTTCAAGGTTCTTGTCTTGTCAGGCGTCGGGGCACGTTGCCGCCCGCCGCGTGGCCGGGGACACAACCGCACCGGGCGGCGCATACGACGCTTTCGATGTTCGCATGATCGTCAACATTTGATTTCCGCATTCTTCCGGGCATAGAACCACCAGTTCACGGCCAGGCAACTCGCGTAGTAGACTGCAAAGCCGTACAACGCATATTCCGGTGTACCGGCTTTGATTTGCGTGGCGAAGACCTTGGGGATCAGGTAGGCGCCGTAGGCCGCAATCGCGGAGGTCCAGCCGAGCACCGGGCCGGCCTGTTCCTTCGAGAAGATCATGGGGATCATTCGAAACGTGGAACCGTTGCCGATTCCCGTGGTGGCGAACAGCACGACAAACGTGACCACAAAGGGAAGAAAGTATTTCTCTGGCGTGTCGGACTGGCCGGCCAGTTTTACGAGGTAACCAGCCAGGATGGTCGAGGCCACCATGACCCAGGTGTCCCATTGCGTGACGCGGGCCCCGCCCAGCTTGTCCGAAAGCCAGCCACCGATGGGCCGAATGAACGCGCCCACTGCGGCGCCGATCCAAATGTAATTCGACGTAATCAGTCCGTTGTCCGCGGTCACAAACACGTCGTCCATCAGTTTCGGAAAGGCGTTGGCGTAGCCGATGAACGAACCGAACGTCATGACGTAGAGCCAGGTCATGACCCACAAGTGCGTGTTGGTGAAGATGGCAAATTGCTTGTCGAGCGGTTCCTGGATGGACTTGGGCGTCGCGAACTTCATGCCTAGCATCGTGGCAGCCACCGCGACGATCAGCACGATGAAGATTCGTACAAGTTCTGGAATCGGCAGGGGGACGAAGATCAGAAACCCGACGCCCACGGCGGTACCGCAAAAGCCGATCATCTGCAGCCAGAGGTATTTGCCGAGCGCGACGGGCGTGGAACCGCATTGGTGTTGCGGGAGGTTGTTCATGAACACCCACGCCAGGATGGCCAGGACCGTCATGATCGGGCCCCAGACGAGTGCTCCGTTTTGAATCCAAAGTTGCACTTGTGCCCCATCAACCTCAATCACTTGTGGATCCCCGCCGATTCCGCCAAACATGCCGACCGTGATGGCCCAGGGAATCAAGAATTGCATCACGCTGACGCCCGCGTTGCCGAGCCCGGCGTTCAGTCCCAACGCCAGGCCCTGCATGCGTTTGGGAAAGAAAAAGGAGATATTCGACATGCTCGAGGCGAAAGCGCCGCCCCCGACCCCGGACATGGCGGCCAGCACGATGTAGACCCAGAACGGGGTGCCTGGATTCTGTAGTGCCAGGCCGGTCCCGATCGCTGGGATGATCAGGAGCACGGTCGTCATGAATTTGACATTCCGCCCGCCACAGATCGCGATCATGAAGGAGTTCGGGATCCGCAGTGTGGCACCGGCCAGCCCGGCCACCGCGGGGAGTGTGAACAGCAGCGCGCGGTAGCCCGCTTCATCGTAGGAGGCACCGTCGTTTCGAAACGTGAAGTCGAACAGATCCGAGTTGGCGAAGTGCAGCCGCTGCATTGTCTTGGCGATCATTCCCCAATAGAGCCAAACCGAAAATCCGCAAAGCAGATTGGGGATCGAGACCCAGAGGTTGCGATTGGCAATCCGCTTGCCAGTCGATTCCCAGAAAGCCGCGTCTTCCACATCCCAGTGTTCGGGTGTCCTGGCCATGTCGCTACTCGGGGAATACGGACAACCGCTCGGCGGGCACCGAAGGGCCAGCCTCGTGGACGGAAAATGAGACTTCGCGCGCTGGCGTCGTCACTTGCTCTTCTGCCTCGCTGTAAACCAGATAATCCACCGACAGAGGGCCGGCCCCTCGCCACACCAGCAGGATCAGTGAAAAGAAGACGAACGAAGTAAACTGAAAATCGACGTTCCCGCCCAAGACCCCGCCCGGCCCAGCCGCGGACAGGGAGACCAGCATCGCGCCGAACAATACCAGGGCGTTGCCGGCCGCCGAGACGCGCGTCGCGAATCCGAGCGCCAAGCTCGCTCCGCCCACGATGTGCGCGAAGACGACCGCCCAACTGATCAGCGTCTGCACTTCGCCCAGGTCGCTCCCCACCGCCGCTTCAATTTCGGCCATGTTCATGATGAAGTAGACGCCTTTGACGACTAACGCGACTCCCAGGTAGATGCGCAGCGCATCCATGGGACGCAACGCGGCCAGCCCCGGGATGAGTTCGGGCAGCGGACGGCGTGGTCGATGATCACGCAACCGATTTGCGACGGCCAACTCAAACTCATCTCGCGCCGCCTTCTCGTCCGATGGGCTGAAGCGCACAGCCAACGTGAAGAACGAACCGCAGGCCACCAGGGCGCCCAGGATCATCAATGCTTGCGGGTAGCTCAGGCTTTCGGATCGGAACAAGAACCCCGCGCACACGGCCCCCATGTTGCCACCGGCCCCCACAATCCCCGCCACCGAACCCAACGCCTTCTTGTTGATAAAGGGGACGATCGAGTAGGTCGCGCCTTCGGACATTTGTACGAACAGGCTAAAGACGATCATTGCCGGGATGGCCAGGGCCAGGATGCGCATCTGCGAGAAAAAGAGCAACGCCATGCCTTCGACCAGGAGGGCGATGAACAGCCAGCGGACACGACCGCGCAAACCGCCTCGTTGGACAAACTTGTCACTGATGAATCCGCCCAGCGTGCGGGCAAAGATATTCATGAGTCCAAACAGGCCGGCCACCAGGCCCGCGGTCTTCAGCCCCAAACCGAAGTAGTCCATGTAATAGATGGCCGCGATATTGTTAATCGTCAGTTCGATGCCGAAGCAGGCGGCGTAGATGAAGAACAATGCCCAGACGCGACCGTCTTTCGCAGCCAAGAGAAACGAGCCCTTGCCCTTTTCGACCGACGTATGCGCACCGGAATGTCGCATCTCCTTGAAGTTGCCGTCCGGTAAATCCGTCGTGATGAAGAAGTAGGCGATGCCCGTAATGAAGCAAACGACCCCCGCGGCAACCATCGCAAGCCGCCAGGCCATGGGATCGCCATAACCCAGCCACACGAAGAAGGCGAAGACCACTGGCATTACCATCTGGGTGACACCCCCGCCCAGATTGCCCCAACCCGCGGAGGTGGCGTTGGCCGTCCCCACACAGTTGGGCGCGAACATCACCGACGTGTGGTACTGAGTGATGACGAACGATGCGCCGATGACACCAATCCCCAGTCGAAACAGGAGAAGCGACTCATACGAATGCGCCAGACCGATGGCCATCACCGG
>JAUIHJ010000174.1 GCA_030432015.1 bacterium | reverse complement strand
GAAGCGGAGTTGCCTTACCGGCATGCGACAGAGTGGGAATCGTTGTCATCATCAGTCTCCTTGTTAGTTAGGCTACTCCAGAAGAATCATTACTCAGCATTGAGTCGAACTTCTGGAGTAGTCTTAAGTCAGTGAATTGCTACTGCGGATGACAGCTTATCAACGATGGCGTTCTAAAAGAGTTCTAGCGGGGGTTTTGAGGAGGCGAAATTTGATGAAAGAGCGTTCTAACGGGGCAGAACGGGTAATAAATTGCGTAAAAAGCGTTCTAAGGCTACTCCAGAAGAATAGTTACTCAGAATGGAATCGATTTTCTGGGGTAGCGTGCAGGCCACCCAGTGTATTTTTTGAAATGGCCTACCGTGGATGATCTGCGGCCAGTTCTGCTAACAGCGTTTTTGCAGCCCGTGAAGCACTACCGCGCAATCGCCTGGGATTGGCCGACTGGCTGTTGGCAGCCGATCACCCGCTCACCGCCCGGGTCGCGGTCAACCGCGTCTGGGCGCAGTTATTCGGCAGGGGGCTGGTCGAAACGGAGGAAGATTTCGGGACGCAAGGCGCGTTACCCAGCCACCCGCAACTCCTGGATTGGCTCGCCACCGAATTCATGCGAGGTGAATGGGACATCAAACGGTTGGTAACACGGATCGTCACCTCTGCAACCTATCGTCAATCATCGCGGGTTACACCAGCAGCGCTGCAGTTGGATCCTGGAAATCACTTGCTTTCCCGCGGGCCCCGCCACCGCCTGGCGGCCGAGACAATTCGTGACCAGGCGCTGGCCTTGAGCGGATTACTTTCTTCCCGGATGCACGGCCCGTCGGTTTATCCTTATCAACCCCAAGGGCTGTGGCGGGCGGCCTTCAATGGCCAGCGAACCTGGCCTGTCAGCCAGGGCGAGGACCGCTTTCGGCGTGGCCTGTATACCTTCTGGCGGCGGACGGTCCCCTACCCTTCAATGCAGACCTTCGATGCGCCGAGCCGAGAAATCTGCACCATGCGGAGAATCCGCACCAACACGCCACTGCAAGCACTCGTCACGCTCAACGACCCGGTCTACGTAGAAGCTGCCCAAGGACTGGCCCGCCGAATGGTCCGCCACGGTGGCCAGACCGTCGGTGAACGCGTAGCCTACGGCTTGCAACTGTGCCTGGTTCGTCCACCCGACCCGCGGCGGGTGGAGGTGCTTGTTCGCTTATTCGATTCGCAACTGCGGCGTTTCCGTGCAGCCCCTCAGTCCGCCCTGCAATTGGCAACCGAACCGATCGGTCCGCTGCCAGCAGAGATGGATGCGGCCGAATTGGCAGCCTGGACGGTGGTGGCCAATGTGTTGCTCAACCAGGACGGCGTCTTGACCAAAGGATGACTTCGATGGACCGCGAACTCAAGCTTGCCCAGCAAATCAACCGCCGCCACTTTCTCAAGAACTGTCAGGTGGGAGTGGGCGGAATCGCGCTTTCAGCCCTGCTGGGGGCGGACGCTGCGGGCAACACGCCCCAGGCGAACCCGCTGGCGGCCCGGCCACCCCATTTTCCGGCCCGCGCCAAACATGTGATCTACCTGCACATGGCCGGGTCGCCACCGCAACAGGAGCTGTTTGATTATAAGCCCAAGCTGGTCGAGCTGAACCTGGAGCCCTGCCCGGATTCGTTGCTGGAGATCTTGCAAAAAGAGCGTCTTCCCTTCATCGACCTCAAGGCACGGCGTCCGAAGTTGCTGGGCACGCCTTACAAGTTCTCCCCGCGTGGTCAGAGTGGAACGGTTGTCAGCGAATTGTTGCCCAAGTTCTGCGAACACATCGACGACGTCGCCGTGATTAAATCGATGCACACCGATCAGTTCAACCACGCGCCGGCACAGCTGCTGATCTACACCGGCTCACCACGCTTTGGCGGGGCGTCGCTCGGCTCCTGGGCGACCTGGGGGCTGGGGTCGGAAAATCAGAATCTGCCCGGCTTCGTAGTGCTCGTCAGCGGCGGCACGGATCCCAGCGGTGGTAAGAGTCTGTGGGGAAGTGGATTCCTCCCATCGGTCTATCAGGGTGTCCAATGCCGCACACAAGGCGATCCAATCCTTTTTGTCAGCGATCCCCCCGGGCTGGACCGCAAGGGGCGGCGCGAGAGCCTTGATGCCCTGCAGCGGCTGAACGAGTTTGAATTCGATGAGTTCGCCGACCCGGAAACAGAGACGCGAATCAACCAATACGAACTCGCTTTTCGTATGCAGATGTCGGTCCCCGAAGTCATGGACACCAGCCAGGAACCCCAGCACATCCAGGAAGCATACGGCATCGAACCGGGACAGGAACGATTTGCCAACAATTGCCTGCTCGCCAGGCGGTTGGTCGAGAGCGGCACCCGCTTCGTCCAGCTGTTCCATTACGGCTGGGACTTCCATGGGACGGCGAAACGAAACGATATTGTGCAGGGCCTGCCGGACAAGTGCCGCGAGATTGATCAGCCCATCGCCGCCTTGATCAGCGACCTCAAACAACGTGGACTGTTTGAGGAGACGTTGATTGTCTGGAGCGGCGAGTTCGGTCGGACCTCGATGAACGAAGAACGAAACGGCTCGAAGTTCCTGGGTCGCGACCACCATCCTCATTGCTTTTCGATATGGATGGCCGGCGGTGGCATCAAGGGCGGCCTCAGCTTTGGTGAAACCGATGAACTCGGCTATTCCATCGCGGAGAATCCGATGAGCGTGCGTGACCTGCAAGCAACCATCATCCACCTGCTCGGCTTCAACCCCAAGCAACTCTCGTATCCCCACCAGGGTCTCGAGCAGCGCTTGATCGGCCCCACGGACGAAGCACGCGTTCGCCACGAGTTGCTGCTGTAGTCTGGCTATTCCTCCCAACGAATCAATCGCATAGATTCATCATCCACGCATGGGCTGACGTCGACCAGCCGGCCAAGTCCCCAACGCTGCCCCTCCAATTCACTGACCGAAAGACCTCCATGCGCCGCATTCTGCTTGGCATCCTGTCGCTCGTATTCCTGGGATTCGCGGGTGCCATTTACATCAACGCCGCTCCTGAAAAAGAGTTCTTCCTGATCCGCAACGTGGCGGATGACCAGAAGTTCTTGCTGAGCGTCTTCCTGCGCGTCGGGATTGTCATCGGCGCGATGTGGCTTGCCTACGACCAGGTCGTCAAAATTGGGCAACGCTCGCCACCCTGGCTGCTGGGTTGTATCGCGCTGTGCCTCGTGGTCGTGGTGGTGCGGCCCAGAGCGATTCTGATTGTTGCCCCGTTGTTGGCGATCGTCGCGGCGCTGCAATTTGTTGGCTGGCTGTTCAAGCCGCTGCCGAAACCGCCCAAGCAGGCTCGAAAATCGCTGCCGACGCAAGACGTTTCGACGAATCGCAGCAGCGCGGCACGGAGCGAAGCGGGTGACCGCACCGGTCGCCAATGACTGGCGTGCTGTGGCGCTGCCGGGTCGGACTCCCCAGCTCTAGAAGCGATCCAAAGCGTCGATCCAACGCATCAGTTCGCTGGTCTCGCCGGCGTTCAGCTCGCGTGGTGACGAAGTCTCGTTGACGGTGATTGGATACTTCATTTCACGAAATGCAGCGATCCCCAGTTCGACACGTTCGACAATCGGCGACGACTTGACCAGGGTGGTATAGATCGCCATTCGGTTAATAGGATCGTTATCCGGAATCTGCATGCGCGACGGTAAGCCCGCATCCACCGCTACGACGCCCCGGAACAACTCGCGATGTTCGAACCCGGCCAAATATGCCATGGAGCCGCCCGCCTGATGGCCATAGATAACGACGCGGGTCGGATCAACGCTGTAGGTGCCAATCGCCTGATCCACCGTCTTGCGAATAAAGTCGACTTCCGTCCGCGTCCATTGCTTGGCGTCTATGGGTTGCGGTGCCAGCACAATCAGGCCGTTATCCTGCCCCAGTTGCTGCCAGCGCTGGACGAACGCATCCCGGTCAAACGGACCTGGCGCGGTGAGATAAACGACCAGACTGTAGGAAAGACGCGGGTTGTAATCGACGGGCACGACTGCCACGCATTGGTTGGCCTCTTCCGGAATCGTGATGTCGATCACGCCAACATCGACAACGCGCTCGCCCTCGAGCGGAATCTCCTCGTGCGCGGGCGGAAGCTCCTCTTCAATCCGACTCGGCAATGCACCGAGCACCACGTCCAGCTCGACCGGTTTCTCTTCTCGCAGCACGGTCACGCGCACGTTAGTCCCAATTTCGCGTCGTGCGATTTCCGTCCGCAACGCTTCCGCCTCGTTAAATGCCTGGCCATTGAGAGCCTGGATCCGGTCGCCGGCCTGCATGCCCGCCGCCGCACCTCCGCTCTCGGGGTATACATACCGCACAACGATTCCGTCGACGTTCCGCTGGGGAAGCACTCCCAGAAACGGATGCTCGTAGGCCAGCAGCTTATCCGTCAGGGTGACTTTGGTTTCGATGCGTTCCGAACCTCGCATGACGGTGATAGCGACCGCATCGCCGCCATAGTACGGCCCCAATGCGTGTTTCAGCTGCGCCTGGGTCGCAATCGACTGTCCCGCGACTTCCACAATGGTGTCGCCCGCCTTGATCCCGGCTTCGTCGGCAGGCGAACGGATCTTGCTCGCAGACACTTTGGCGGGTTCGCTGTAAATACTGCCCTTCTCTAATGAAATGCCCAACAGACCGCGGTGCAGATCCTGCCCCGCGATCATCGCCGCGAGATGTGCGTTCACCTGCTCTAACGGAACGGCAAATCCAATCCCGGAATCGTACCATTCCGCACCGGCAATTTCGCTGGTTGCCTGAGGGGACATCGGCACCAGCACGCCAATCACTCGACCATGGATGTCGATCAGCGGACCGCCGTAGTTGCTGGGCGAGACCTTCGCATCGGTCTGAACGGCCTTACCCCAGATTCGATTCTTCGCGCTGAGGATACCTGCGGACGTATTCGGCCGCTTGGGGTCCAGCGTCCGTCCGACCGCCAACGTCCATTGTCCCACAACCAACTCGCCATGCGGCGCGGTAACCGGCGGGACCAGTTTTTCCTCAGTGTTGACTTTCAGCAGAACGAGCATCCGGCTGTGGTCCCGCGCGACAATCTCGGCCGCGGCACGACGCCCATCGCCCACGGTGACCAGAATCGAGTCAGGCTTCTGAACGAAGTTAAACGCACTCGAGATCACATAGCCATCTTCGGCCACCACCAGTCCGGTCGTCGGGCCATCACCCACGACAAAATTGCCGACACGCTCCAATCCGCCGAACGTTTCGATCCGCACCACCGATGGTGCCACCTTGGCGACCGCTGCCTGCCAGGCGCGCTCTTCGAGCTCGATCAAATCCTCGTCCGCCCCGGCGAACGGCACGCCGTGCGCGGCAGAGAGCATTAACATTGCCATGCACCACGTCATCGGTAACAGTCGAAGGTTCAATTTCATCGCAGACTCATCGTTCTCATTCGCAGGTCGTGATCTAGCCATTCGAGGAATAGTTCGTTATTCATCCGGCACAAACAGCGACGTCTCAATCAACATCTGGCCGCGCTGGACGAGCAACCGCACCTCATCAATGCGATCAATGAAAGTGAGTGCCTCTTTGAATTCGCTGGCCGATCCGGCGAGGCGATCGTTGACGAACAAGATCATATCGTCCGGTTGCAAGCCTGCTTCTTCTGCGGGCGACGAGGCGACAACATGATCGACGTAGGGCGGCGTCTTGGCCAACACGTCGGGAATCAATACGATCCCCAACAAGGCCAACGTCACCGGTGCTGCGGGCCGCCTCACGTCCGGCTCAGCAGACCGGGGCCGCAATTCACCGCTGATAATCTGCTCGACGGAATACTGAAGTTCCGAAATTGGAATCGCGTAGTTCAACCACGTGTTGTCCAGTTTGTTTCGTAATTCTTTCCCTACCAATCCGGCCAGATTTCCGCGCCGGTCGGTCAGAGCGCCGCCTCCAGCGCCCGGGTTGTTGGTCATGGCATCGAGCACGTAAGCCGGGCCATCATAAGCGGACTCGAAGGCCCCGCGGCGAGCCGCCAGCCGTGTTCGCCCCGCGACATTGCCGTGCAAAACGCTGGCGGCTTCGTCACCGACCGCCACGTTAAACAGGTTGCTGAACGCCAGTACCCGCGCGCCGGCAGCAAGGTCCACCGCATCGTCCAGGTTGAAGTGCGGCAGATCCTCGGCATCAACTTTCAAAACGGCGATCTCCACACGGGGATCCGCACCAACGAGTTCCGCCTGAAACCGCCGACCATCATCCAAGACCGCGGTAATAAACTCCGTGTCAAGAACGTAGCTCCAGACTGTCAGGATGTGCCCTTCGGGCGAGATCACGAAACCTGACTGGTACGCCTCCAACCCGCGGGCGCCACCGGCACCATAAATCTTGACCATCTGCGGCTGCACCCGATGGACGACCGGCGCAAACGTGCTCTCGGCCGTTGCAGTGCGGGGCGCAAAAAGGCAGGCCGAAACCAGTAGCAGGTTGGTCCTGGCGAGGCAGCAAACGAAGCGGCCGGCGATGCGGCACACCATGTCGAATTGGCGTGAAGAACAGTTCATCTACGTCTCTTCCTTGGCCGGGGCCAAATCAAACTCCGCGAACTCAATTTCGGCGAACATCACGTCGCCGTGCCATACGACGGCACGGTGCGGAAGCCGCAATCCGTTTACGTCGCGGTAATCGTCAAAGTAAGTCTCGCAAGGGTCCTTTCCGACTTCTGGAAACATTTCCACCGCCACCAAGCGGCCACTGCCTGGCTCGAATGACAAGTGCAATTCGACGACGTCGTACGTCACAACGACAACATCGTACAGCCCTTCTCGTCCGCGCAACGGCTGGGTGCCGAGATAATAGGCGTCACCAATCTTGTGAGGCCCTTCAATCAATACCTTCCGCCAGATGTGCAGGGCGGCCAGCAGACCTCCGCTCCCCGCCGGCCCTAACTGCTCGGAAAAGTCCGTCCCCGCGACGACCGTCGATCGTCCGGCTGGCACCGTCGCGACCGACTCGACAGCCCCTAACTGAAACACGACCGCGGCGGCATCGGCGGCCTGCCCCTTTAACGTCCAAGTACCGGTCACGTTGCGGAAGTCACCATCCGACCGGCAACCGTTCCAGACGCGTTCGAGGTTCTGCTGGTTGAAGTAAAAGTTCGCATATCCTGTCTTTTCCTCAATCAGTTTGGCGATTTCAGCCGGGATCAGGGGCGTCTTGGAACTGTGCGGCGAATTCGGCGGATCAGGCTCCCCTTCAGGCTCCTGACCTGGTTCGCTCGGCTGCTTCTTCGGCCCCTTTTCGGGGTCCTCGCCTGGCGCGTTTGGCTTGGGCTGCTTCCGATCCTGGGCCGCCTGTTTCTGGACGAGTTCGATCAGTTTCTCGCGGGCGTGCACGCCCGACAGCCGCACCAGGAGATCATGTTCCTTGCCGTCTCGCAGAATCGTCAAGGGAACGCGCCAGCCACGGGGATAGATTCCCAGCACGTTCTTAAATCCATTGACCGATCCGATTTGCCGCCCGCCGAATCGAATGACGTCGTCGCCATAGCGGAGTCCGCGTCGGTAGGCGTCCGACGATTCCAGGATATTGGAAACAACGATGCGGCCATCTTGATCGGCCGAGACGGTGGCGCCCAGCGTCGCGTGATCGACGATCCGTCCGCTCCGCAGGTGCCCCATGAAATTCTTGATCTGATTGATCGAAATCGCGTAACCTAATCCCACGTTAACTCGACCTCGCTTCTCAAACGACCCGCGGCCGTTGATGCCGATTAACTCGCCCGCGGCATTGAAGAGCGGGCCGCCGGAATTGCCGGGGTTGATCGACGCGTCCGTCTGGATGCAGTCGGCATACTCGAGAATGGTGCCGGCGGGAAACTGATAACGGTGGACGCCAGAGACGATGCCATAGGTCACCGTCGGCTGGAAGTCCGTCGCCAACAGAAACGGATTGCCAACCGCAAAACACCAGTCGCCTGGACGCACATCATTGCTGTCCGCCATCACGGCGACAGGAAAGTCATCGCGCCCGCACAACTTAATTAGTGCGACGTCGCCCGTTGGGTCCAGCCCGACAATCACGGCGTCATACAACTTTCCATCTGACATGCTGCACTGCATGTACTGGCCAACCGGCGAGGTAACATGAAAATTGGATAACGCGTAACCGTCCGGTGAAATCACGACGCCCGAGCCGCCTCCATTGCCATCAGCGGAAAATACAGAAATCGCGGAAGCCACGGCACGGGCAATCGCCTCGGTTCGCGCGCGCTGTGCCGCCAAAACCTGCTCGGGCACGTCGTTCGCCGATCCTACGCCCGGTAACCCGAGCAACAGCAGCGCAACGAGGCCAGGCGTGAATCGCTCAATCAGTCGCTTCATTTGGTTAACCTTGCATTGCAGATACTAAGATTATCACCTCGCTCGGAACCGTCGGCGCCGACGCCAACAACGATCTTCAACCGACGCACTCCTTGCATGTTCAGTTCGAGATCAAATGGTGGATCCTGTCCATTAATTCGGCGCGAAAAAATCTCTTCATTGTCGCCATAGATTCGCAATTCCAAATCGGCTTCGTATTGAAACTCGTCGTCAACGCCAACCCGCGCAAGGAAACTGCGATATCGTTTCGTGAGGCGGTACGACACCTCCGCATGACTGTGCAGCGCGATCCCCTTTTCGTACGACTCGTCGCCCAGCTTGAGCATGCCCTCAATCGCGCCGGCATAGAACTTGGGCCCCAGCCAGCGAAGGGCCGAAGGTGGGTAGCCGGCCTGATGCGGCGGCTTCCAGAGCACCGACTCACGCGGCAAGTCGCTCAAATAGTCAATATTCCCCACCGCATAATCCAAATTCCCCAGTTCCGTCAACGAAACGGTGAACCGGATGCCAGACACCGTAATGCCCTGCAAGCCATCCTCTTGGAGGTTCAGCGACCGGGCGTTCCATTGCGACCCCGAGGCATCGATGAGCCGACACATGGGATCGCGCGCTGTGGAGGTCGTCCGGTGATAATAGATCACTCCCTGCACCTTGCGGCGTGGTACGTTGACCGAACTTCCGTCAAACTCGAACTCCACACTCGATTCACTAACGTCACCCACCACACCCTCGGGCGCATCGAGGGCGACTTTGGCGTCCGCCACGTCCTGGCCGTCTCGCGTAGCGCCTGTCTTGCGAATCACGATCGCGTCCGACTGCCGTGGGCTGTCCAGGATTTCCTGCCATTGGACAGCCGTTTCTGGGGTTAACGGCATCAGGCGAACGTGAGCAATCGCCCGTGTCGGGATGGTGATGTCCATCCCGCCGAGCAATCCAACGGTGGCGCGACCGCTGGTGACGGTATAGCTTGTGGCGTGTAACACGGAACCATCGACCAACGTGACAACGGTCTCCACTTTCTCGCTACGGGGAGGCAGACTTGCCGGACCGCTCGACGGTTTCACGTGCAGCAACTGGTCAGAATTGAAAGCAACTTCGCCGTCCGCCGTCTTGATCACAAGCCGCTGCGATGTGACGTCGACCAACGTTCCCACCGCGGCGTCACCGCGCATCGGAGTCACGGACACCTGCACCGGTGCCACCGCGATCACGCTCATCAGAATTAAAAACGTATTCAACATTCGCCTCCAAATTCCGTTGGTACCCCGGCCTGATGCATTCGCCGGCCGGGTTGAGCCGCACGGCGTTGAATCGCAACAAGATCAGCACCTCTAGCGGGACTGGCTCCCGGACTCCTGCGCCAGCCGTTCGAGATATTCTTCGATGACATCGCGAAAATGTGCCGGCAGATCCTTGCTTATCTGTTGAAGCGCCTCCTGCCGCTGCTTGGGTGGCAAGTTGCCCCAGCCGGACTTGGTGCCGATCTTTTTCTGATCGACGTCCCCTGCCCCACGCCCGCCCAACGGCATCGAATCGTCGGCGGGTGCCGTCGAACGCGAGCCCCCTTGCCCTGCCGCCGCACTCTGTTGCTGTTGTTGCTGCTGCTTCTCTTTTTCCTCAATCATCTTGTCGAGCTTGGCGATTACATCGTCCTCTTGTTTTCGGACCCGAGTCCCAGCGCGCGAGAATCGCAATCGACGCTCGATGTCTTCCATCATGCGGGCAATTTCATTCAGTGAATCTGTTTTCAGCGGGCGAATATCGGCCTCCATCAACCTGGCAACCTTCGCGTAACGCTTGGGGAGCGTGGCTTCGTTCTCCAAGAGTTTCGCGAGCGTCGCGATGCAGGCATCTTTTTCCAACAGACGATGCTGCACAACGGCCTGATAGAATAGCAGCGACGACGGATCGATCACGTCCTGAGGTGCAAGCCCGCTGAGCGGAGCCTTGGCTTCATCGTAAAACTCGTGCTGCGCCAACCAACGACCATAGATCAATCGCAGGTGGTGACGCACCAGTGGAGTCACGTTCGCACTGTCGATGAACTCGGATTGATCGACCAGCGGAGACGTCGGGGTGCTGCGACACATCTCGACGATGGTCTGTGCCGGCTGTCCTGCTCGACCCATCGTTTCGGCAAACCGATCCAGCAAGGCCTCGGGAGTCGTGTCGGCGACATCGCTCCACAGTCCCGACAGTTCATCCTTGGTCGCCTGCTCCAGCGGTAGCCCCGACAGCCATTGGATGACCAGTTGTTGCGTCTCCTCCGCAGAGGGCACCGACCAGGTCGCCCGCTTGCCAAGTTCATTCGGCTCAAGGGACGACGCCGGAGGCGCGGCCGCCAGCACGACCAGACCAAACAACAGCGTGATGATGCGAAAGCGGGCCATTAGCGGTTCTTTCCAATCTCAATGTCACGTGTTACTCGATAAATACGCTCTTGCCGCTCGGCAAGACGCTGCAACACCTCGCGCAGTTCGACATCCGTGGCCGCCCCGACGGGATCGTCGATATCCTCCAGGAGTCCAGCGTAACGCTTGGTGCGCGTGTTAATACGAATCTGCAAGCCACGGATCATTTTCAATTCCGCGATTTGATCCACCAGCGGCATGTCATCTGGATTGACCGGTGTCGAAGGTGGTTGCTGTTGTTCCTGCTGCTTCTTCTCTTCCATATCCTGTTGAGCCTGTTGCAAGGCTGCAATCATGTCTTCGAGCGCCGCAATGATCTCCTCTTCGGCCGTCTGTGTGATCACCCCGACCTTGGCCGCGGCCAGGCGATCCGCCACCGTGCGCATTTCATCACGCATCTGCTGAACCGTTTCGGGAAAGGCCACCGACGACCCCTCTTCAACAAGCATTAATAGAGCCTTGTCCGCCTCAACTGCCAGCTTCGCCTCATCAAATCCCAGCTTGCTGGCCTGAATTTCGATCTCGCGAGCCCGCGCGTCGGCAGCCACTTCATCGAGCCGCTTGGTCGATTCATAGATCTTTAATTGCGACTCAAGCATCCGACGAAACCGCCCTTCCAGCATGGCCAGTGCATGCTCGACCTCTTCCTCGCGCAATTGCCTGAGAATTTGTTCAAGTTCTTCTTTGGCCTTCTCTAGTTCGCGACGTGCCGCCTCCTGCTCCTGGACTGCGTCATCACGTTTGGCTTCCTCCAGCTTCCGCTGAGCATTACGCATCCGGTCTTCTGCCGCCTGGATGCGTTTCTTCGCCGGGTTTTCGTTTTCTGGCGGGGGAGGCGACTGGCCCTGCCCAGCCTGTGGTTCACCGTCTTTCGGTTCACCACCTTGCGGCTCGCCATCCTTCGGCTCGCCATCCTTCGGCTCGCCATCCTTCGGCTCGCCATCCTTCGGCTCGCCATCCTTCGGCTCGCCATCCTTCGGTTCGCCATCCTTCGGCTCGCCATCCTTTGGTTCGCCGTCCTTCGATTCGCCATCCTTCGGCTCGCCATCCTTTGGTTCGCTGTCCTTCGGCTGGCCATCCTTCGGCTCACCATCCTTCGGCTGGCCATCCTTCGGTTCACCATCCTTCGGCTGGCCATCCTTT
>JAUIHJ010000173.1 GCA_030432015.1 bacterium | reverse complement strand
ATTCGAGGACTGGAACAGATCGATACCTGGCTCGGCGAGCAGAAATGGGATGTGATCCACTTCAACTGGGGCCTGCACGACCTGAAGTACATGGGGCCGGAGGGCCAGGGGCTGGCCGATCCGAGCGCTGCAGGCAGTCATCAGCAGGTGCCACCTGCGGAGTACGAAAAGAACTTGCGTCAACTCGTCGCCCGGCTCAAGAAGACCGGTGCAGCATTGATCTGGTGTGCGACGACGCCGGTTCCCGAGGGTGCCAGCGGACGTGTTGTGGGAGATGCGGTCAAATACAATGCCATCGCCGCCAAGATCATGCAGGAAAACGATGTCGCGATCGATGATCTCTATGCCTTTGTGAAGCCGCGAATCAAGCAAATCATGCGACCCAAGAACGTGCATTTCACTTCGGCAGGTTCCGACCAACTCGCCGGACAGGTCGCAACGACCATACGCGCGGCGCTAAAGCCCTGATGAATTCGTACGGCATTTATCCGGCAGCCCGCGATCCAACGTTGATCACCCATCGCCAATCATGAACGGTTGCCAAGTTCCGTTCTCGCGGTTGCTGGCCACACACTGTTCGATGAAGTGAACGCCTTCGACGCCGTCGAATACATTCGGATAAATGGTCGCCGTTGAGTCCGGTGCCAGGCCCTTGGCGTGTGCGATCATGGCGTCGAAGCCGGCTCGATAGACGTTGGCGAAGGCCTCGAAGAATGCTTCCGGATGTCCCCCCGGCAGGCGGCAGGCCGCGCGTCCAGCGGCGTTCGTATACGAGGCGTTCGGATTGCGTTCGTAGGTCTGGGTGGGCTGGCCGCAGCGACGAAGGACCAGTTGGTTCGGCTGTTCCTGTTGCCAGGCGAGCGACCCTTGGCTGCCATCGATCTCGAGCGTGAAGTCATTCAGCTGCCCGTGCGTGACCTGGCTGACTGTGATCAGGCCCAGTGCGCCGCCGTCGCAACGGAGCAGTGCGTGTCCGTAGTCGTCGAGCGGCCGATGGGGAACAAACGACTGTAGCGTGCTGGAAACTTCCCGCGGACGCAGACCCGTGGTGTAGCGGGCTAACTGGAATGCGTGCGTGCCAATATCACCGAGTGCCGCGGCGGGGCCGGTCTTGGCCGGGTCTGCCTTCCAGGCACCACGCGCCGGTGCTGTGTTTGGATCGACTCCCTGCAACCAGCCTTGTAGATAATTTGCGCGGAAGGCCTGGATCTCCCCCAGGTCTCCCTGCTGAATCATCTCGCGTGCTTGGCGAATCATGGGATAGCCAGAGTAGTTGTGTGTTAGCACAAAGATCCTGCCAGTCTGGGCAACGATCGCGGCCAACGACTCGGCATCCGCCAGCGTCGTGGTCATCGGCTTATCGCAGAAGACATGAAAACCGGCCTCGAGGGCGGCTTTGGCAAGCGGGAAATGGGTATCGTTTGGCGTGGCAATGCTAACGAAGTCGACGCGATCGCCGATCTCGCGTTGGGACTCTCCGGCCAGCAATTCCGCAACGTCGCCGTAGGCTCGCTCCGCGGCGATCCCAAAGTCCGACGCCGCGCCCCGCGCCTTCGCGGGATCCGACGAGAGCACACCGGCAACCAATTCGGCGCGATTGTCGAGCGTCGCGGCAGTGGCGTGAACACGACCGATAAATCCACTGCCACCCCCTCCGATCAGCGCCATGCGGAATTTTCTATCGAGCGATTCGTTGACTGACATGTGGTTCCTCTGGCATTCTGGTGGGGCGGCGACCGTTGTCTCCGGCCTTCGTAGGGACTATCTTACCCGCCATTGGAAACATTTCATGTCCTCGCAGGTTCCTGCTGACAGGACATTTCCCGTGCCCGCTGCGGAGTGTCGCCACAATGGCTGACTTGATTGCGATCGGCAAGTACCTCGATCATCGTTGGCGGATGGAGATCCCGGCGGGCGAACGGATTCGGATTGGCCGCGCACCTCGCACCGGTTGGCCGGTTACGTGGGACACCCAGATTTCGCGCGAGCACGCCGACGTGATATTGGTTGACGGCCTGTTGAAAGTGACCTGTCTCGGTACGGCGAAGAATCCGATTTTCGTCAATGGCCTCTCGGTGCGTGAATTCAATGTCAGGCCCGGCGAAGAATTTCAGATTGGCCAAACCGTGTTTCAATTTGTCGCCGACCCAGATGATCCCTCGGGTGTGATCGATGAACGTTCGTACGACGAGAACGAATTGTCAGGCGTGGGAATCGATCCTCAAAGCCCTTGGCAAATGGTCTTTGGCAAGTTGCCAAGCGTGATCGCGAAATCGAAATCGACCGAAGAGCTGGCGGCCCTCATCTTGGAGCAGATGTTGATCGCGATTCCGCATGCCGCCGCGGTCGCGGTCATGCACTTCGACATCGCCAAGGACCCAACGCTGCGCAAGCCGGAAATGATGTTGACGCGCGTGCGGGACGATACGATTCCGTTTCGACCAAGCCATCGGCTGATCCGCGCCACGATGGACAGCCGCAAGAACGTTCTGCATATGTGGAACGAATCCGATTCAAGCAATGTGGAATACACCATGGTCGGCAACCTTGACTGGGCATTTTGTGCGCCGGTCAACGACCGTTCATGTGCCGGTTGGTGCCTCTATGCCGCTGGGGCCACGGTGGACGGTTCGGCGAATCGCGAACAGTTGCTGGCCGATCTTCGGGCCACGGAGGTGTTGGCACAATTTGTGGGCTCGATCTCGCAAGTTCGCCTGCTGGAGCATCAAGCGGCGGAAATGGCTCAATATTTTTCCCCCACGATCGTCAATTCCCTGAAGCGGGACAACGCGTCGTTAGAACCTCGCGAACTGGACGTAACCGTGCTGTTTTGTGACCTGCGCGGTTTCTCCTGGCGTGTCGATAGTCAGCAGCGTCAGCTGCGTGAGATTTTCGATCGCGTCAATGAAGCGTTGGGCGTGATGACGCGCAATATCCACAAGTTCGAAGGAGCGATTGCGGATTTCCAAGGGGACGCCGCACTCGCCTTTTGGGGCTGGCCCCAGAACTTGCACGATGGTCCGGTCTCAGCGTGCCGAGCGGCCTTGGCCATGCTGGAGGAATTCAAGAGTGCGAATGAAGGACAAGCATCGAAACTGGAGGCATTTCAGGTCGGGATCGGGATCGGCCATGGCCCCGCAATCGCCGGGCGGATGGGGGCGGCCGAGCAGGTTAAGGTTGGCGTCTTCGGGCCCGTCGTCAATGTGACGTCGCGGCTCGAAGGGATGACCAAGCATTTTCGCGTTCCGATCATCATCAACGATGCGGCGGCCGCATTTGTGAAGCAACATATGCCGCGCAGCGAAGCCCGCTGCCGAAAACTCGCCAAGGTTCGACCGGTGGGAATGAAGTCCACCACCCTGATCTGCGAACTGCTGCCCCCCGCGGATGCGCCCGGAACCGTTTCCGACGAAGGGATCACCCGGCACGAGGAGGCTGTCGATGCGTTTATCGCGGGTGATTGGATGCTGGCGTTTGACATGTTCGCCGCCATGCCGGCTGCGGACCGGGCCAAGGACTACCTGATGTGGTATATGGCACAGGAGAGATTTACGGCCCCTTCCGATTGGGACGGCGTCCTGGAGTTTACGAGCAAATAGCGTGTGGCCGATGCGGCTGGGACCGACGCGACCCTCGTCGCATGCCGAGCGTTGGGAGGGATGGTTGGCGGCATGATTTTCGGGCCTCCATGCGTTACCATACGGAAGAACATTCCGGCCACTCGTTGGACGGCGCCAGGTTGTGGTGCAAGACGCTGTCCAACAACCGTTTCCGCCAGGCCAGCTGGCTGGGGACCAAAGCCATAAAGCAACGTTGGTCTCTGGTCCAACCAGGCGCTGTCCAATCAGGCATTCCTCAACCGCTCGAAAGATCCACCTCATGTTTTTTCTACAACGATGCGCTGCAACGGCGATTGTCGTTTGCCTGCTCGTGGTCCTGCCGGCGTGGGCGATCGCGCAGCAAAATGACGTAAACTATGACGAAGCCAAAATCCCGCCTTACATGCTGCCCGATCCGCTCGTGATGGCGGACGGCTCGCCGGTCAAAGATGCGGACGCCTGGACGCGACGACGGCGTCCTGAAATCCTCAAGTTGATCGAGACGGAAATGTACGGACGCAGTCCGGCACCACGCCAGGATATGAGTTTCGAGGTGATCGAAAGCGATACCCAGGCGCTTGACGGTCGAGCGATTCGCAAACAGGTGTGTGTCTACTTCTCCGCCGACAAGGCCGGGCCCAAAATGGAGATATTGGTCTACCTGCCGGCCCAGACGAAAGCTCCCGTGCCGGTCTTCCTGGGCCTGAATTTCAACGGCAATCACACCGTCCATGCGGATCCCAAGATCCACCTGTCTCAGTCCTGGATCCGCAACAAAGGTACGGCCGTCGTCGACCATCGCGCCACCGAAGCCTCGCGTGGTACCAGCGCCACGCGTTGGGCCGTCGACGCGATTCTTGCGCGAGGCTACGGACTCGCCACGATCTACTATGGTGATATTGATCCGGATTATGATGACAGCTTCCAAAACGGCGTTCATCCACTTTTTTATCAGCCAGGGCAAACGCAACCCAATCCGGATCAGTGGGGTTCCATTGCCGCCTGGTCCTGGGGATTGAGCCGCGCAGTGGATTACTTCGAGACAGATGATCAGATCGACCAGCAACGCGTGGCCGTGATGGGACATTCGCGTTTGGGGAAAACGTCCCTGTGGGCGGGTGCGACCGACCAGCGATTCGCCATCGTTATTTCGAACGATTCGGGATGCGGCGGTGCGGCTCTCAGCCGTCGCCGGTTTGGCGAAAAAGTCAAGCGGATCAATACGTCGTTTCCTCACTGGTTTTGCGACAATTTCGTCAAGTACAACGACAACGAAGATGCTTTGCCTTTTGATCAGCATATGCTGATCGCCTTGATGGCGCCCCGGCCGGTGTACATTGCCAGTGCCCAAGAAGACCGCTGGGCGGACCCCCGCGGCGAATTTCTCTCCGGCTACCACGCCGATCCTGTTTACCGCTTGCTTGGCGCCAAGGGGCTTGGCGTTCGCGAGATGCCTGCCGTGGATCAACCGGTGATGAACACCATCGGTTATCACGTGCGGAGCGGCAAACACGACGTTACCGACTTTGATTGGAAATGCTATTTGGATTTCGCCGACATGCATTTTCAGCGATGAGCTACGGCACCCGCTGCCCCAGGCTCATCCCCAACCGTTTCAAGATACTTTCCTACTTCCCTCCGACGACGAGAAACCACGATGACTGCTGATGCCAAACTCGCTGAACTCAAGCTCGAATTGCCACCCGCACCCAAGCCGGCCGGTGTCTACAAACCGGTTGTTCTCTGCGGCAACATGGCGTATGTGTCAGGACACGGACCCCTGAACAGCGACGGCACGCTCACCACCGGGCGTGTTGGTGATTCGCTCGACCAACAGGCGGGCTACGATGCCGCACGGCAAACCGGGTTGGCCATTCTGGCGACGCTCCGCGCGAACCTTGGCAGCCTGAATCGTGTAAAGCGAATCGTCAAGGCACTCGGCATGGTCAACTGCACCAGCGATTTCGAACAGCATCCGGCCGTGATTAACGGATTCAGCGAATTAATGGCACAGGTCTTCGGTGACGACGCGGGCGTCGGTGCGCGGAGCGCCGTCGGGATGGGATCCTTGCCGGGGAACATCCCTGTGGAAGTCGAAGTGATCTTCGAGATCGAATAGCCGAAAACGCCACAGCAGCGTCTCGGGTCGCTCACGCCGCAGCGCGACGGGTGTGAGCCATCCGAGTTCGTTGGATCGGTCTAGCGATCCGCCGATTGGGCACGAATGACAGGTTGCGAACTACGACGCTGAGGTGCCGCGGGTTGACGCGCAATCGATGCGGCCGGCGCGCCAGGCTGCGACTCCAGGCGTAGCCGGTTCAGCAGATCTGCCGAGGGGTGATCCAGGACGAGCAGCCGTTGTTGGCCCTGAGGGTCATTACGCGAACGGATGATGCAAATGACTTCGGTGTCCGGGTCCATCCGATCGATGGGTGGAGCGGTGTGACTGACCTGGCTCGCAACCGTCGGCACGACCATCCGGTCGGGCATCGTGGGAGGCGAAGCTTGGGCGGCGGACGGTTGTCGCGGCGCGGTAGCGGCAGCACTGGCTTGGGCCACCATGCCCGGTGCGCCGGCCGCCGGTGCAGTTGACGCATAGATCCGACGCTGTCCAATCCGATCCAATTCCCAATGAATGGTCGGCAGGCCTGCGTAGATGCCTTCATCGTCGGCCGGGTCAGCGGCATTGCAGATGCCGATCAGCCGCCCGTCGGCAGAGAAGAGCCCCCCGCCGCTACGGCCATCGATCGGTTGTCCTGCCACTTCGATATTGGGTGGTCCAAGATACCGGTCGATTGCCGTGACTTGACTCTCCCGGACGCTCGGCGCGGCGCCTTTGTCACATCCGATACTGAAGACTGGCACGTTTCGGGCAATGCCTCGTCCCGAGGCTGCAACCTTGACCGGCACCACGGCCTGTCCCGGCGTGATGCTGACCAAGGCGATATCGCGTTCCAAGTCATAGCTGATCAATTGGCCCGGCACCGTACGCGGCTGGCCGTTGCTGAACAGATCAACATGAATCACACCCTTGCCGGCGGATTCACGAAAAAGGTGGCCACAGGTTACGACCAGGGCCTCGTCGCCGTGCGAATCGATGATGGTCCCGGTGCCGAAACCGCTGCCCTGGGGGTCTTCCACTTTGAGGCGCACGGTGGCCTGAAATGCCGCCCGTACGGCAGATGGGTCGATGCCGGCCGGCGGTGCATTGGTGGTATGGCGCGTCGTCTGGGCGTGCCTCGCAGTCGAACTGAAACTGCTTGACGGCGGTTGGCGATCCGGCTCGGATGGACCGTCCGGCGATTGGGCACGTACGAGTTTGCCATGAGTGCCAGCAGTGCTGCCGCGGGAAGCCAGTGGCCGATCGCTGGCGGCACTTCGGGCGTTACCGGTTGCAACTTGAATGGGACGAACGCGGGCTTTGCCGTACATCTGCAGCAGGCGATCATAGGAAACGGCGCCTGTCACACGATCGACTTCCTGGCCGTTGACCAGCATCACAAAACAGGGAACGTTCGTGACACGGAAACGTGATGCCGTCTTGGCGTTCCGATCGACGTCAATTTTGCGGACGGGATAGCCCGCAGTGACAAGTCGTTCGACAGCGGGCTCCATGACACGGCATGGACCGCACCATTGGGCAGAAAAATCGAGAAGCACCACATCGCTGTTGGCAGCGAGGGCCAGGGTCAGAATGAGAGCTGAGGCAGTCGACATCGTTTCCCTCCGTGGATCGATGTTGTGCAAACTGACGTCGGCAAGCGTGCCGCGCTAGTCTGTCTGGGGGTGGTCAGCGAGTACCGATCCATCGGTACCAATGCTGGCATCTGCACTACCGAGTGCAAGAATGTCTGACGGTTTTGAAAATCTTACAAAGGTGGGATCCGAACGTGCGGATGTGAAATTCCTTTGCTGCGGAAATTGCGGTGAATCGTCGAGCCGAACAACTTGTCGGCCCCGACCGACCAGCGTGAGACGAGTGAAGTGCACTTGGCGTGCCAATGGTACGAGCTCGGACTTTGTTACGGACTTTGTTACACCCTGGATGGAGGTTTATTGCCCCAGTGGTAATACGCCGCGTCCATTTTAAAGTTGGTGCGTGTGTGACAGGCATTGGATTCTTGTAACCCGCGCAGCCGTTTTCGTGATGCGCCACGTAGCCGCGCACCGGCGGCAGGCACCCCTGGGCTATCAACTGATATGCCTGCGACATGTGCAAGAGGGCAACTTCCAAACGTACGCGTCGGGTTTCCTGATAACGGATCTTCGAAACGGACGCCTCGGGCTACCCAGCACGCAGCTGGGAATACGCCGCCGTCCCGACGGCCTACAGCGGCCAACCCCGCATTAACGTGCTGGTGAGAAACACAGGTTACGCGTCGATGTAGGCGCACACGGAGGCGGGCACGGGCGCGGATTTGCCGGAAGATTTTAGATCTTCCAGATGCAGACGCATCGCGTTGGCGATTGCCGTTTTGGTTTCAGCCAAAGAATCACCGACCGCGATGCAGCCGGGCAGATCGGGGACATAGGCACCAAAGGTGGTCTCAGACTTTTCAAAAACTACTGCGTAGCGCATCAATCAGCCTCCCCAATTTGTGCATGTCGCCACAAGGTGCATTGCACCGCAGGCGGCACGCTCAATTCGAGTTTTCCAGCGATCGTGACGATACGACTTTCGTGCTGCAATTGACGAAGCTCGTCATCGCTCTTGGTTGTTTGCCAACCGGCAGCTTCCAAAGCACGGATCACTTCTTGCACCGTCACGCGAGATGCACCTTCTTTGTCCCAGAATTGCACACATCTTCCGTTGAAGTATCGTTCCCAAACCTACTGGGGTCAATAGCGTTGCATGATGCGACCCGGCGGGACCAGCGAACGCGGAATGCGGTTGCGCACTCCCGTTCAAAGGCTCATTTCACTACAATCCTGGACTCCCCACGACGCCCAGAGAATACCGATGACCTCACGACAGATCCTCGTCACCGCCGCTTTGCCCTATGCCAATGGCCCGATTCACATCGGCCATCTTGTCGAGTACATCCAGACGGATATCTGGGTCCGCTTCCAGAAACTCCGCGGCAATCGGTGCCTCTATATCTGCGCCGACGACACCCACGGCACGGCGATTATGAAGAGTGCGCGGCAGCGAAATTGCACCGAGCAACAATTTATTGACGAGATGCAGGCCGCCCACCAGCAGGATTTTTCCGGCTTTGATGTGGCATTCGACAACTACGGCAGCACGCACAGCCCAGAAAATCGAGAACTGTGCCACGAGATCTGGGGGTCGCTTGAGGCGCAGGGCTTGATCCGGCAACAGGTGGTGGTCGAGCTGTTCGACAGTCAAAGCGGAGAGTCGCTGCCAGATCGTTTCGTGATGGGAACCTGCCCTAAGTGCAAATCCCCAGACCAATACGGCGACAATTGTGATAAGTGCAGCGCCACTTATAGCGCGATTGACTTGATTGATCCCGTTAGCACCACCAGTGGCGAGCCACCGGTTCAGGGCGAGGCCGTTCATTACTTTGTCAACATCGAAGCGCTTCACGAATTTCTTGACGAATGGACCCAATCGGGGCACCATTTGCAGGACGAAGTTGCCAACTATCTGAAAGGGCATTTCTTGCATGAGCCGCTGCGGGACTGGGATGTTTCGCGGCCGGCGCCGTATTTCGGATTCGATATTCCTGGTACCGACGGCCAGCACTTCTGGTACGTCTGGTTCGATGCGCCGATCGGCTATATGGCCTCGACGAAACAATGGTGCGAGCGCCACGGCGAAGACTTCAACGACTGGTGGAAGAGCTCGCAAACCGAGGTGCACCATTTCATCGGCAAAGACATTCAGTATTTTCACTGTCTGTTCTGGCCGGCGATGCTCAAGACGGCTGGCTACAATTTGCCGGAGAAAGTCCACATTCACGGATTCTTGACGGTCAACGGGCGCAAGATGTCCAAGCGTGACGGGACCTTCGTGATGGCTGCGACCTATCTGAAGCATCTCAACCCAACCTACCTGCGGTACTATTATGCTGCCAAACTCGGTTCACGGCTCGACGATATCGACATGAACCTGGACGAGTTCCAAGCGAAGGTCGATGCGGATCTGGTCAATAAGGTTGTCAATCTCGCCAGCCGGGCCGCCAAGTTTGTGGCCGACACGGGATTGTCCGCCGCCTATCCCGACGATGGTGGCCTGTTCCAACAGGGTGCCGCGGCCAGCGACGCGATCGCCGAGGCGTACGAGACCTGCAATTACAGCCGCGCCATGCGGTTGATCATGGAATTGGCGGATCGCGCGAATCCGTACTTCGATGATGCCGCGCCGTGGGTCCTCCGCAAAGATCCCGAGCAGGCAGACCGAGTCCAAGACATCTGCACCGTGGCCCTGAATCTGTATCGACAGATCATGGTCTACCTGGCGCCCGTCGTCCCGGAACTCGCAGACAAGACCGCGACCCTCCTGGGGCAACCGATTACCCACTGGGACGATGCCCAGACACCGTTGACTGGATCGCCAGTCGCCACTTTCAAGCACATGCTCAAGCGCGTCGACGCAAAGGACATTCAAGCCATGATTGAGGAAAGCAAGGAACAGGCCGCTGCCGCGGCAGAGACGAACAACGAGCCCGCAGTTGCAGACGTTGCCGCAGCCACTGGCGATAGCGCCGGGCCGCTCCAAGCGGAGCCGCTGGCCGAACAGTGCACGTTCGACGACTTCGTCAAAGTCGATCTCCGCGTCGCGCGGGTCGTCTCTGCCGAAGATGTGCCCGAAGCGAATAAGCTGCTGAAGCTCACCTTGAGTCTCGGCGGGGAAGAACGTCGGACGGTGTTTGCAGGCATCAAGCAGGCCTACCAGCCGGAAGACCTCGTCGGACGGCTCGTCGTGATGGCGGCGAATCTCGCGCCCCGCAAGATGAAATTCGGCCTCAGCGAAGGCATGATCCTGGCGAGCGGAGGCGGCGGTAAGGAGGTCTTCATGCTGGGCGTCGACGAAGGCGGCCAGCCAGGCCAGCGCGTCCACTAGCCCGCACCCGGCGTTACCGGTCGACCCATTCACGCTGCCAGAGTTCCAGGAACAGCAAGGCCCACAGGCGGTAGGCGTGGTCAAACTTTTCGCTTTGATGTTCGTCGATGAGTTGTTCGACAGCCTCCGGGCGGAACATGCCGCGTTGGCGGGCGGTCTGGTCGAGTAGGACGTCACGCGTCATGTCGCGCAGCTCGTTACGGAACCAATGATCGACGGGGACTCCAAACCCCATCTTGGATCGCGACCAGATTTGAGGGGGCAGGAGATCGCCGAAAGCCTCCTTCAGCAGTAATTTCCCCTTGCCGCGGCGGAATTTGAGCGCCGAGGGTAACGACGCGGCGAATTCCACCAGGCGGTAATCCAGGAACGGTTGCCGGACTTCCAGCGAATGCGCCATCGACGCGATGTCGACCTTTGTCATCAGGTCGCAGGGAAGGTACGTCGTCAGATCGGCGAGCGAAGCAGTGGTTACGGGATCACGTTTGTCGGCCCGCGCCCAGGCACGCTGGAGGAACTCCAGCGGATCGATTCCGGGGAGCTGATCCAAGAATTCATCCGTGTAGATCGCGCCACGTCGTCCTTCATTGAAAATGGCGATCCATTCGAGATAGCGGCGTTGCGGCGACTTCCCTAATGACTCGCTAAATCGTTTGGCACGCCGGAGCAAGGATTTCTGCCGCGCGCCGGGGAGCCGTTGCCAAAACGGGGCCGCCACCAGGGAACGCAGCGGGCCGGCGCGATCCAGCAGCGAACTCAGCCAGATCGCCCGATAGCGTGGGTAACCGGCGAACAGCTCGTCACCCCCGTCGCCCGAAAGCGCCACGGTGACTTTTTCCCGCGTCTTCTGGGATACGTACCAGGTGGGGATTGCCGAACTGTCGGCGAATGGCTCGTCATAATGCCAGACCAGTTTCGGCAGCATCTCGACGGCCGCGGGCGTGACCTGAAACTCGTGATGCTCGGTTCCCAGGTGATTCGCGACCTGCCGCGCGTAGGAAGTCTCGTCGTATGCGGCAATCGGGAAGCCAATCGAGAACGTCTTGATCGGTTGTTCCGCAGCACGTTGCATGAGGGCGACAAGCAGCGAGGAATCAACACCGCCGGAAAGAAACGCACCCAGTGGGACGTCGCTTCGCATCCGCATGCGCACCGAATCGTCCAGCAATGTCCGTAACTGCGCGACCGCGTCGAGGGACGAGATTGCGATCTCGTGATTGAAGTTGGGTTGCCAATAGGGACGGACGGTGAATCGACCGTCTTCAAACACCGCCATCTGCCCGGGTGGCAGCTTGCGGAT
>JAUIHJ010000172.1 GCA_030432015.1 bacterium | reverse complement strand
GACGTTTCGCTCGACATGCCGATGCTTGATCCAGGACAGATCGAGTTGGGCAGCATCGCCGCGTTACCGGCGGATGCCGAACTTGCGGTTCCTTCCATCTCCAGCGTCGCGACCTACGAGATCGGCGCACTTTTTGGTGATCGCGGCGAGGGCATGTCGACGGTTGGCGAAGGGCTTGGTGCGGCAAGCTTTTTTGGCGCGAAAGCTCAAGGTTCACGATTTGTGTTTGTCGTGGATAATTCCAACAGCATGGGCAAGGGGCGTTTCGAAACTGCCCTGGACGAGTTGATGAAGACCGTCGATGGGATGGCCCCCTATCAGTACTTCTATGTCGTCTTTTTCAGCGACACCGCCTACCCACTCTTTCACCCGGAGCCGGCCCAGCATCTGGTCAGAGCCACCGACGAAAATAAGCAGAAGCTGCGTCGTTGGTTGGGAACCGTAGAAATGTGCTTGAAGACGAAGGGCGAGGAGGCGCTGAAGATTGCCTTCGGACTGCAGCCCGACGTGATTTACATCCTGGGCGACGGTCGGTTCACTGATCGAGCGGGCGCAATGCTCGTCGCACCACATAAGCGAACGATTCCAGTACACACCTTGGGGATGGAAGTGGATGCGATCGGCAAACGCGAATTCCAGGCGATTGCCAAGGCGAATCGGGGTACCTATCGTAACGTCACTGCCAGTCGGTTAGCTCAGACCATGGCCAGGACCAAACCGATCACTCGGAACTGGCGCCGTGGATATGTATGGGGCATCACCCTGCCGGATACGGACATGGCCCGCAAACGCCGGCCATAGCGACCAAGTGAATGTCTCCATGGCGGAGTGAGATTCTGTGGCGAATGCCGCGTCACGCATGCCGCGTCACGGGGACAGGCATTTTTTTCGCCGACCAACCCTTTCTCCAGCCCGATCCGCTGAGCGGCAAAAAACGAGCCCGTCCCTCGATTTTGACCGAATTACGCTCGGTCATTTCAAACCGGCGGGCAGGCGCTGGGTGCCGGAATCGGGTGTGCGGTCGGCGCGAATTCAGATCGACCGGCGAATCAGGTTGGGTGGTGCGTGACCCGTTCCTATTCGCTCACTCCCGGTTTACCACAGCGTGTAGATGAACGGCGCCGCGGCCGTACCGCTCAGAATGATCAGCGCCCCCATGGCCAACAGGACCAGGATGATCGGCGTCAGCCACCACTTCTTGTTGTGGATCAGGAAGTCCCAGAACTCGGCTATCAGCCCCATTTCCGCCTGATCTGCCTGGCTGGCGAAATCATCCGGCGCGTCGTCCGGTGTGGTTGGCTGATCGTCTTTCATGGAAGGATTTCGCCGCTGTTGTGTCGTGGGATTTCGGGTTCGTTTGGTGATGCAACAGGTGACAACCACGACTTGGTTGATCAAGTACACGCAGGAACCATCAACCGTCAGAACTGACGAAAATAGCCCTGGCTTTCTTTGGTCGTTGGGCGTGGTTGCCAATACGTCTTGGCGTCGCGGTCGAAGGCCCGCTGCATGGGATCACGTCCAACCAATCTCATTATAAGCCCGATTGGCGTGACGACCAGATAGAAGACCCCGGCCATCAGGAGATGCGAGACCACGAAACCGATCGGGAATCCAACAGCCATCCAGACGACATAGATCACGCGTATCCACGTTGGCTTGATCAAGCCGACTCCCGCGACGACAGCTGCCGTCACGAACATGGCGATCGCCAATCCGGCGGTCGCCGTCTGCCGATAGAGGACTCCACCGAAGATGGTGAAGAAGATCAGCAGCAAGACGGCAAAGATGCGAAGATCCTTGCGGGACGGGTTCCAATTGATGTCGACGAGTGCCATATGGACGACCAGAGGTGGAGTCGTTGTGGTGGAGACCTAATCAAGCTGAAATTGAGCCAGGTATTCGTCGGTTTCATGTTCTTGGGCATTGGGTTGTTCATCCTTGAGCAACACAAAGCCTTCCACGACGAGCACATCCATGTTGGTTGCCATAAAGCAGCGATAGGCTTGTTCGGGCGTGCAAACAATTGGTTCGCCGCGAACATTGAAGCTGGTGTTGATCACCACCGGCGAGCCGGTTTTTTCTTCGAATTTCTTGATCAACTTATAGTAGCGACCGTGGCGAACGGGATCGACGGTCTGCACGCGTGCGCTGTAATCCACGTGGGTTATCGCGGGCACGATGGAGCGGATCTCTTTGAGTTGATTGATTCCCTTGGGTGGTGCGCCGGCACCGTTTCGCGCCAACCGTTTTTCCTCCCGCACCGGCGCCACCAACAGCATGTAGGGGCTCTCTTCTCGAGGCCGCATCTCGAACAGATCATCGACACGCTCGGCCAGGACGGAGGGGGCGAAAGGACGAAACGATTCGCGAAACTTGATTTTGAGATTCATGACCGACTGCATCTTGGTGCTGCGGGCGTCGCCCAGGATGCTCCGAGCTCCCAATGCGCGTGGACCGAACTCCATCCGCCCCTGCATCCAGCCCACAACTTTCTCGTCGGCCAGAAGGTCAGCAATCACTTCGCACAGTTCGTCTTCCTCTTCGATCTGCACATAGTTGGCATCCATGCTGTCGAGGAACTCGCGAATCTCTTCGTCTGGGAATCGAGGCCCGAGGTAAGTGCCGCGTTGGCTGTCCGTGGCCCCGACGGTGCGAGGCTTATCCAGCAATTGATGCCAGATAAACTGAGCAACACCCAGTGCCCCGCCAGCGTCGCCTGCGGCGGGCTGAATCCAGACATCGTCAAAGGGACTTTCTCGCAAGATGCGCCCGTTGGCGACACAATTCAAGGCCACACCGCCAGCCAGGCAGAGGTTCTTCAGCCCGGTCAGGGCGTGCAGGTGGTTGGCCATCCGCAACATGATCTGTTCAGTAACCACCTGGATCGACGCGGCGATATCCATTTCACGCTCGGTCAATGGTGATTCCGCTTGTCGTGGCGGTCCGCCGAACAATCGCGCGAACTTCCGCGAGGTCATGGTTAGACCTTGGCAATATTGAAAGTAGGACTGGTCCATGCGGAACGAGCCGTCTTCCTTCAGGTCGACAATCTTGTCCAAGATCAGGTCGACGTATTTCGGCTCGCCGTACGGCGCCAGGCCCATCAGTTTGTATTCGCCGGAGTTGACGCGGAAGCCGCAAAAATAGGTGAAGGCGGAATAGAGCAGCCCCGGCGAGTGTGGGAACTGTAAGTCATGCGTGAGTTCAATCCGATTGCCGCGTCCGACTCCCAGGCTGGCCGTCGCCCATTCCCCCACGCCATCGACGGTGAGGATGGCAGCCTCTTCGAAAGGCGAAGGGAAGAACGCACTCGCCGCATGAGATTCGTGATGCTCGGTGAAGATGTAGCGTTTCTTATAACGGTGGCCCAGACCGCGGTTCATTTCGCGACGCAGGTGGAGTTTTTGCTTGAGCCAGACAGGAATGGATTTCAGAAACGACGGGAAGCCTTGGGGAGCAAAGGCCAGGTAAGTTTCCAGCAGACGCTCGAATTTCAGAAACGGCTTGTCGTAAAACCCGACGTAGTCAAGCTGCTCGGCTGAGAGACCGGCTTCTCGTAGGCAATATTCGACGGCGTTGCGAGGGAAATCGGGATCGTGCTTCTTGCGCGTGAACCGCTCTTCCTGCGCCGCGGCAACGATTTCGCCGTCGACAATCAAAGCGGCGGCCGAATCGTGGTAGAACGCCGAAATTCCCAGAATTGCCGTCATGCGATACCGGTCCAATTTCCCAGACAAAGTAGCGAGAGCATCGTGGTTGTGGATCGATGACGAAGTGTTTGAGGCGCGTATCGTAGCATGGCGGCGACAATGATTGTATATCAAGCGTCTCGTATCGTTGGGCCTGGTCCGGTGTCGGCAGGGCTCTTGCCCGCGTGGATGGGGGGCTGACGGCGAATCCCACCCCATCTCCGGCGTGGTTGCCCGCAGGCGTCAGGCATGGCGTTCCCGGCGACAGGCCTTCCAAATCACCCAATGCGCCGGCAGGGTGAACAGCGTGTGCGTGGCCAGCAGGCCAATCGCGGCGCCCGAGGGGCCATACCAACTTCCCAGCCGCCAGACCGAGAGTCCGACCAAGCAGTTGGAAACCACGCTGACCACCAGAAACGGCTCTTGCTTATGGGCTCGCACGTAGTAGACCAAGCTGTTGGCCAGCAACTGCACACTGGCTGCCAGAAGAAACACCCCGGTCGACTTCAAATCGAGAAGTCGCGCGGCGACGCGAAACGAATTGGCATTCAACTCGTAAAGGAGCAGCCAAAATGCCGCGCTCGCCAAGATCATCGCCACAACGGAAAACATCGTGACACGACGAAAAAGTGGATCGAGTTCGGTGTATTTCCTTTCCTGGATCAGCATGCCAAAGCGGGGCGCACGCGTCTGCACCCAGGCCATGGCGGCTGCCTGAATGGCTGTGACGACCGTCCAGGTCATGCCCATCTGACCGGCCACGACGGCGCCGTGATAGGAGATCATCACGGGCGTTAACAGAAAGAATGCGAAGTACGAGAAAACGCCCCCCACGGCCAATCGCCATTGCAGCGGCCAAACCTCTTCGCGCCACGAGATGCGTGCTTCGCCTGCCGGCCGGAAGAACGGGGCAAAGAAACGCCGGTAGTGAAGCAGCAGCAGGTACAGGTCACACGCGAGCCGCGCCGTGGTTGCCGCGACGGCTGCCCATAGTCCGCCGCCAATGATCATGACGGTCCAAACCGCGATGTTGGCCACCACCGCCTGGATCAAACGGAATCGATTGACGGTCGCCACCTGATTGCAACCTTCCAACACCGCATTGAACGGAAGTGTCCACAGCAATAAACCGGAAGCTATGGCCAAGACAAGCCAGGGCGCACGCCACGCGACGCCGACATCCGGCTGTTGGTTCAAGAAGTAGTAGCCCACGCAACTGACGACCACGATGAACAACACCGACGCCAGGCCGTACCAGCGAAAGAGCATCCTTCCCAGGCTGATCAGTCGCGAGCGAGCAGAAGCCTCGCCACGTATGGCACCTGTCGCGTCGAGTTCCAAACGTGCCCACTCGTGGCTACAGACATTGATCACGACGATATTCAGACCCAGTTCAAAAAACGTCTGCATCGCCACGAGGCTGGCAAACGTGTAATAGTAGCCCTGGGTTTCGCCGTTGAAGAACTGCGTCATCAGCACGATCGTGCCGGCCCCCGCCAGCAGTTGCCAAACCCGCAGCAGGATGGCGTAGAAGACGGGCCGATCGATTTCCAGCAGCGACAGAAGTCGCCGGGGAGAAAAACGCCGGGGCGTCTGAGACAGATCGTCCATATCTCGAACTACTCGAAGTAGATGAACGAATAGTCGCCGGTGTAGCCCGCTTGTCGGAACGCCCATTCCCATTCGCCAGGCTGGTAAAACGAACGGCAGGTCAATTGCCAGTACAGCAGATTGACTTTCTCGCGCTCGTTGCGATACGACTCGACGGTGATGTACTTGGCGCCTCGACCGACGCGTTGAATTTCGCCGAGTGCCTGTTGGAGTTCAAAGTTGCGCAGGTTGTGCAGCGTGTTGATCGAAAGGACGAGGTCAAACGCGTCATCCTCGTAGGGCAACGCGACCGCACTTCCCTGGGACAAATTCGGCCGCACTTCTTCTTTGGCATGTTCGATCGCGTAGGCTGAAATGTCGAGACCCGTGACGCGTGCCCGCGGTAGCACCTGGGTGAATTCGTAAAGCAGGAACGCTTTGCCGCAGCCGACGTCCAGGATCGTGGCGTCTTCGGCAAGCTGGTAATGTGCCGCGATCTGTTCGGCGATGTCCCGCCACCGTCCGTCGTAGTGAAAGCCACCGTAACCGAATTTTCGGTCACCGTCCCAGTAGTCGCGCCCCCATTGCAGGGCCACTTCCGCACAGGCCGCCTTGTCGTGTTCATTCACACGGCCCAGGTAGTCTCGCGACGTAGCGCGATGAACCCCGCTCACAAAATCGATATATGGCATAGGATGCTCGGATCAAGTCAACGGGAAGCGACGGAACGTTCGGCGACGGACATCGGAAGCCACACGTTTCCCGCAGCAACGTCGAACGATTTGCGAGTGTTGCCACCTCGAACCAGGAACCAATGCCCGACCGCTGAATGGTTGCTCCGGATTGTAGACCTTCCCCGGAAATCACCCCAGCCCGACTTAGGTGTGATCGCCGCTGGTCGAGTTTGCCAGGCTGACATCGGGCGTCTCTTTCGCCTCAGGTTCGGCGGAAGTGGTCGCTTCCACGACGACACCATCCGCACGTACTCCCATCAGCCGAGCCCCGATGAAGGCAATCACTGCGGCAAAGAAGCTGCCCAATGCGCCCATCTTGACCGCATCCAGAACTGCGGGGTCGGTCGGCGGAACCGGGAATGCCGCTGTGGAGACGAACAGGGCGACCGTAAAGCCAATGCCTGCGACCATGCCAATGCTAAGCACATGGCGATAGCCCATGCCGCCGGGCACCTCCAGTTTGAAGACGCGCTGACCAATCCAGGTAAACAGGACGATGCCGACCGGTTTCCCTATGATTAGCCCACCCAGGACCAGCCAGGTGCCGACGCCCACATTCGACATTGCCACACCAGCGTTGACCAGACCGAACAAGCCAAGAACGAGTTCGACAGGGTTCTTCCACCAATGTTCGAACGCGTTCAAGGCATCCTGTCGCCCCAATTCTTCTCGGGCAAAGATCCCCAAGTCGGTCTTCGCATGCGGCATGCAAAGCACAATGGGGACCAATCCGAGAGCGGGATGAATTCCCGATTTGTAAAACGCAAACCAGCTCATCGCACCGGGAATAAGCAGGTACCACCAAAAGCTGCTGAGTTTCAAAACCTTCTGAAAAACGAATCCCAACACCATGCCCGCAACGCTTAATAACAGCCAGTGAAGAGCCAACTCGCCAGTCGGGTAAAAGACCGCCAGAATGACGAGCCCGGCAGCGTCGTCGGCAATCGCCAGCAACAGCAAGAACGCGATCGCCGGATGGCCGGCACCAAATATGATCCGGGCTACCAGGTAGCTGAATGCGATATCCGTCGCGCAGGGGACTGCCCAGCCACTTCCCAACTCCTTCCACGTGGTAAGTCCCAGGTTGCTGGCCACGATGACCCCAGCCACGTAGAGCCCGGCCGGACCGATAATCCCGCCCAAGGTCGCCATCAGCGGTGTGGCTGCCTTGCGAGGATTCGAGAGCGCTCCGCCGGGTAGCAGGGCTTCCCAAACTTCCTTTCCTGCGATCGCGAAGAAGAGCGCCATCAGCAGGTCGTTGACCAGGAAATGTAGTGTCAAACCGTGTGCTGGTCCGCCGCCATGTCCGCCGTGACCGCCGTCGTCGGCACCCTCGTCGGCGCCGTGGTCCGCAGCATCTTCATGGCTGACGTGGTTCGTCGCCGCAGCAACATCCGTATCGGCCCCCGCTTCCGCATCAGTGCCATCCGCATCAGTGCCATGCGACTCAGTACCATGCGACTCAGTGCCATGCTGATGCGCAGCGTCATCATCTGCATGACTGTCGGCACCATGGGGTTCGGCGTGACGGTGGACTTCCCTGTCGCGCACGACCGACATCACATCGAAGTGTGCGAAGTGCTCGTAGGTGGCGGGCGAAAGATTTGCCCAGACGAGCGCCCCGACCGCCCCTGCGATCAAGAAGATGGAATTTTCGAAGAGGAATCGGACGGGCTTCGTACGTTTCGACGGACTATCATGCGACATAGTAGTGTGGATTCCGTGCAGCGAGTTTCAACAAGCAACCTGCCCCTGCCCCAAAGACGCGAATCCACCAAACTACCGCCTGCAGGCACGGGTGAGAACCCCATGCAGGGGCTTGCCTGGCAAATCAAGCTTCGTCTTTGTCCGCCATCTTACAGATACGGAGCCGCTTGTCGTAGTGTGCCGTCGCCAAGTGGATACCGTCCGCCGCCAGATCCATGTCGCGGGCCGTATTGGGGAGTTTAAATTGGTGAAATTCCTCTTGCTGATCGGATTTCCAAAAGAGAAGAAATCCACCGCCGCCGCCACCAGAAATACCGATCACCGTGCCGTCGGGATGCAACGCCAGATTCCAGGCTGCCCCTCGCAGCTTGCCCTTGGAAACGTGCTGAACGGTTTCTTTGGCGGATTCCCAGTCGAATTCCACGATCACGGGATTCCCGACTCCGGCAAATGCGTTGGTTACGTTGGTGATACCGCTTCCCGCCAACCGCTTGCCGGACGGGTCGAAAGTCAGGCCGCGCAGACCGCCAATGTCCGCCTTGAACGTCGTGTCGTACTTGTGAAGGGCCTCGGCCTTAAACTGCCGGACGATTTTTCCGGTCGCGGCTTCCCAATGGACCAGGTTTCCCATCAAGTCGCCGGAGACCAGGTCCTTCCCCCCTGGATGGAATGCGATGTTGTAAACGTAGCGCTGGTGGCCGGCGAGTTCACGTACGAGCGTTCCCGCGGCGGCGTCCCAGAGCTTGACCAAATTGTCGTTTCCAGCCGACGCGACCAGGGTCCCGTCCGGGCTGAACGCGACCGCGCGGACCCAGCCCTGATGCGCGTCGATGGTCCGCGCGGGCGTCGGATGCTCGGCGGTCGCCGGCCACCAGACCAGCCGGCCGTCATAGCCGCCAGTGACCAGGGTCACGCCATCGGGTGCGAACGCCATGGCTCGCACCCAACTGTCGTGCCCGGACAATTCAACTTTCTCCTCGCCGGCCCATTGCCACCGCCAGACCTTCGAGTCCTGGGCACCAAAAAACACAAACCGACTGGAAGGGTCCATGCGACACGAGATCAGCGGGCTGTCGTGCTTGAGCTCTTTCGCAACGTGCGTCTTGGTAGGATCAAATGTGGCCATGCCGGTCAGGCTAGATCAACGTCCAGGCGAGGTCAACTCAATTCTTGCCTTCCACGGCATCGCTGAATTGCTACCGGCGACGGTGGGTTCGGTTTGCGTTTCCAGAGGGCAACCGGTAGGTTGATTGCCGTCACTTCATCTGCCGTGCGTTCATTTCGAACTTCTCCAAACGACTGTGGGCCATGAACGACACTTCCGTTGCCGAATCAGGCAGCATTTCCGATCGGCTCCGCCGACTCGATCCCCGCGACGCCGAATATGCGACGAAGTTTGTCGACCAGTTGCTCGCAGCCGCCCGCGCAAGTTCCGCCAGCGATATTCACCTGCAGCCAACCCAGCAGGGCCTCGATGTTCGTTGGCGACTCGATGGGGTGCTCCAGCCCATCGGTTGTTTCCCCCGTGGCGAAGCTGCCGATATCGTCAATCGGCTCAAGGTGTTGGCCGAGCTCTTGACGTACCGAAATGACGTGCCACAGGAGGGCCGGATCCGACATGCGCAGGCCGGGCAGGTCGAAGTTCGCGTCAGTTCGTTTCCAACGCTGCACGGCGAGCGGGCGGTGGTGCGGATGTTCGCCGCGCTGGGCGAATATCTCCACGTCGATCGTCTCGGACTGCCGAATGAGACGGTCGAAAAACTGCGGATGCTGTTAAGCGAAACAGCGGGCGGGCTCATCATCAGTGGACCGGCCGGAAGCGGCAAGACAACCACCGCTTACGCCTGCGTCCGAGAACTGGTCCGCGCTGCCAACCATGGACGGAGTATCGTCTCGCTGGAGGATCCCATCGAGGTTGCCGTTGATGGCGTCTCGCAGTCACAAGTAAATGCGTCGGGCGACTTCGACCTGGCGGCCGGCCTCCGGTCGCTGATGCGACAGGATCCAGAGGTCATTCTGGTTGGCGAAATCCGAGACCGCGAAACCGCCGAAGCGACTTTTCAAGCCTCCCTGACCGGGCACTTGGTGATTTCGACGTTCCACGCCGCGAGCGCCGCCGGTGCCATCAGCCGACTTTCCGACATGGGGATCGAACCCTATCTCTTGCGCAGCGGCGTGCTGGGGATTCTCTGCCAACGGTTGGTACGTCGGCTGTGCCAGTGCAAACAGCCTGCGGCGGTAGACCCCACTGAAGAAGGGATTCCCGCCAGCAAAGCCTGGACGGCCGCCGGCTGCCCAGATTGCCTGGGGAGCGGCTATCGCGGCCGACTGGTCTTAGCCGAATTGATGGAGTCCAGCCCCACCGAGTTGGGCCGGGCCATCTTGTCGCGGGACGATGCGGGACGGCTGGAAGAGCTGGCAATTCAGGCTGGTATGGTACCGATACGGCAGCAGGCAACTCGTGCCGTCGAAGCCGGCGAGACGAGCGCCCAGGAGGTTCGCCGCGTTCTGGGGTTTTCGTGGGCCTGAACGCACATGTTGAGCCGCGCGGGAATTCCGCGCCGACAATTCGTCACGGGGCGACTCCCGGTGAGAACAGACGACTGGTTTCTGTCCGACATCGGGCGGATCCATTCCGCGCTCGCATTCGCGCGATTCGTGGTTGTCAACCTGAACGGAAACTGTGGTGGACCGCGATGCCCACCCAATCAGGGTAATCACCGCGAGCCGCCAAAGAAGGGAACGGTTCTTGATTGACCCAGTTCACCGGCGGGCCCTACAATTCGGGAAGACGACGTTGGGGCCGGGAGAATGGAGAGGACGCCATGGTGCGGCGCGGACTACTGATCATTTTCGCGACGATGTGGGTTGCCAACGCGCAGCCCGCGCGGGCACAGAACGTCTATTACTCGACGCCACTGGTCAGTGTGACCGACAGCTTCTACGAATGGTACGGCATCGACTGGAACTATCGGTGGCGCGGACCCAATAGCAATTTCTTTTTTCACCGGGGCGGATCTCAAGCCACGATTCCTCCCTTTGGCGGTTTCAATCCAGCGACGGCAGGCCGGCTGGGATTTTCCACTCAAGGTGCCAACCATGCATTCTCTTTCGGTCTCACGGCGGCACAGGGGAGTCATCGCACGATCACCTCGTCAACTCCCAGCGTGACCGTCAGCAACGGGGCGATCGGGTCGGTGCGCGACGTTCAAATGCGACCGTTTGTGACGGGGCTGATTCCGGTCGTCGGCAGCGGATCCGGATATCGAGCTCCACCACCGACGCTCATCAGTCCACTGAAACAACGGCTCGCACGTCTCAATGAGGAATCATCGCGACCCGCGCCTCGGCCGACGGCGGAAGACGACGTGATCGCGCCGAAGGATGCGCCGAAGGACGCGCCGGTGGCAGCCGATTTAGTGCTGGGGCCAGGAACCCCGTCACCTGAGTTATCCCTTGGCACCTCGTCGGGCAGTTCTGCCCGTACCGCAAGTACGGCGGAGCGGGGCGACATCAGCGTGGCCGAAATCCGCCAGCGTCGCGAAGCGCGCAGCCGGGAAGCCGCCGAAGCGCTCGGCCGCCTGATTGAAGAAGCTCGGTCGGCCGAGGCTGTGGGACGGTTCGGCGCTGCCCGTGTCCGTTACCGTCAGGCCGCAGCGCGTGCCGATGGAGAACAACGAACGGCATTGCTGGAAAAGCTCGAGTCCCTTCGTGATCGTTAGCCGAACATTGGTCGGACGACATCGCTTGTAACTTCCCATTCGCATCAACGTGGACCGCGCGTCCAAGGCTGGAGTGCTCCGATGATGAACCGCCTGCCCACATCTTTGGCACTTGGGTTGCTTGCCACTGTCCTGTACGTACCGCTGCTGACAACCAGCCGGGCCGACGAAAACCCGGTTGCCGAAAGGGAATCGGGCGTCGATGCAAGGCGGGCGGAAGCTCGGCGCGTCGCCACGGAGAAACGGCGCGCGTGGCTCCGGAAGCATCTGACGGAGGGTCAGCGCGACCCGGTGAAGGTCGCGCAGTTAAACGCCCGGTTGGATTCCCTTGACGACCAGCAAGTCGACGTCGCCGCCGCCCGCTTGCTTGAGCAACTCGACGAGCGCGACAGCCGCAAGAAGACGAATCAAGTGACTGGGGAACTGCAGCGCGCCCTGGAAGACCGCCAGACGAGGCAGCAGTTCAGTCATGCCGGGCGACATGCTGCGGC
>JAUIHJ010000171.1 GCA_030432015.1 bacterium | reverse complement strand
ATGTCTGTGTCCGGCCGGACGGGTCTGTCGTGCTGCTGGACTTTGGGCTGATTGCGGAGTTGTTGCCACAGCAGCCCGATCCAAGGCTTTCGCCTGACGGGAATTGTCAGGCAGGTGACACGTGCCGGGCCGACTCGATGATTGTGGATCCTGCCCCAGGCGCGTTGCGGACCTTCGGCACCGACCTTTCGATCAAAGGTACGGCGAAGTACATGTCCCCAGAGCAGGCCGCCGGCTTGCCACTTTCGGCGGCTTCCGATTGGTATTCCATGGGAGTCATGTTGCACGAAGTCTTGACGGAATCGCCACCCTTCAAGGGCAATCGTTACGACGTTGTGGGGAATATGGTGACGGCCGCAGGGCCCGCCGGGTTGCTTCAGTCGGGCGCGGGGATTCCAGGTGACATCTTGGCCCTCTGCCGCGACTTACTCGCCCGAGACCCGAAGCGGCGGCCAACGGGTGATCAGATCCTGGTTCGCTTGCACGCCGAATCGGACACCGATTCCGAGACGATCCCGTTCGTCGGACGTGACAATTACCTGCAAGAGCTCAATGCGAACTTCAACGTGATGGAGAAAGGCCAGGCCGTCGCGGTCAAAATCGCCGGCCGATCGGGCGTTGGTAAGTCACGTCTGGTGGGGCACTTTCTCAAACAGTTGAGCGATCAAGGCCGGGCGGTGGTGTTGACCGGACGCTGCTATGAACGCGAAACGGTGCCGTACAAAGCACTCGACAGCTTGATCGATTCGCTTAAGCACCATTTGTCTTTGCTTCCCTTTAAGGAATGCCTCGCGTTGATGCCGGCCGATGTCACTGCGTTGGCACGCGTCTTTCCCGTGTTGCGACCCGCGGTCGGAGTTGCCCCCGCCGCCAATGACGTGAAGAAAATTCCGGACCTGCAAGAGCTGCGACGCAGAGCGTTTCAAGCCTTGCGGGAACTGCTGACGGGACTGGGGAAACGGTCCCCGTTGGTGTTATGCATCGACGACCTGCAGTGGGGTGATAAGGACAGCGCGGCGGTTCTGGCCGAGATGATGCGTCCTCCCAACCCTGCGCGGTTGCTCTTGGTCGTCTGCTATCGCAGTGAACACGAGGGCAGCAGCGAGTGTCTGCAAGCACTGCAGCAGAATCAGCAAACGCAGAACTACCGCGAAATCGAAGTCACTCCTCTGGACGCCGACGAATCGCGGGAGTTAGCTCGCGTGCTGCTCGGCAAACGCGGCGACCCGGACCGCGTGGCAGCCATTGCGAACGATTCCGGCGGGAGCCCCTATTTTATTTCGGAACTGGCGCGCCAACTGCCGACCGAACCGGCGGCTGACGCAAAACAAAGTAGTCTCGACAACGTCCTTTGGGACCGGACGCGGCAATTGGCGAACGAGCCTCGGCGCCTGTTGGAGACGATCTGTGTCGCAGGCTGTCCCGTCCCTCTTCGTGTGGCGTACGAAGCGGCCGAAGTCCCGCTTCAGAACCAGCAGGCGGTGGGGATTTTGAAGTCGGCGCATCTGGTCCATACCACCGGCCCGCATCTTGAAGACGAGATTGAAGTCTTCCACGACCGCATTCGCGAAAGTATTGTGGATCGGCTGGGGGACGAGGAAGTAAGCGCGCGGCACGCCCACCTGGCGACGGCGCTTGAGTCGGACCCCGAATCCGATCCAGAGGCGATCGCAGGTCACTTTTTTGCCGGCGGTCAGGCAGAGAAGGCGGGCCGCTATTATCGGATGGGTGCCGACAAGGCTGCCGATGCATTGGCGTTCGATCATGCTGCCCTGCTGTACCGTATGGTCCTGCGGGCGAATCCCGATACGAACGGCAACCAGGCCGAAATTCATGAGAAGCTGGCTAGCGCGCTGGCCAGTGCCGGTCGCAGCGCGGAAGCGGCCGCCGAGTTTCAAGCCGCTGCGGAACGGGGGCCCAGCGCCCGGCGTCTGCAATTGGAGCGAGAGGCTGCGTACCAATACCTGATCAGCGGGCATTTTGACAAAGGACGACAGGCACTGGGCAAAGTGCTCGACAAGGTCGGGATTCGCCTGCCGCGGTCTCCCCGCAGTGCGTTGTTTTCGTTGATCAGGCAGCGGCTTCGCCTGCGGTTGCGAGGCTTGAATTTCCGCCATCGCGAGGAAGACGAGATTCCCCCGCGCGAGCTGCAACGGCTCGATATCTGTTGGTCCGCCTCGATCGGCCTGGCAATTGTCGATGTCATCCGGGGGTCCGATTTTCAGACGCGTTGCTTGCTACAGGCCTTGCAGGCAGGTGAACCGTTGCGCGTCATCCGAGCGATGGCGTTGGAGTCTATTTTCACGGCTGCGAGAGGCACCCATAGCATTGGCCGCACGACCACGTTGCTGGAAGGCGCGGCGCGGATCGCAGATCGAGTACGCCAACCCTATGCTGACGGCATCGTGCGACTCGCGCGATCCGGCGTCGCCATGCTCAATGGAGAGTATACCCGAGCGTGCGAATTGTCGACCGAAGCGGAAGCCATCTTTCGCCATGATTGCACGGGCGCTGCCTGGGAACTCGACACCGCCCATACGTATCGGCTGTGGTCATTGATCTGGCGAGGCGAGGTTGCAGAGGTCGGAAAGCTCGGGCCGGCATTGCTCGAATACGCGCAGCAACGTGGCGACCTGTTCGCCCTGACAAACCTCAGAACCTATACCGTCCCGCATCTGCTGCTCTGGAACGACGAGCCGCAGCGCGCGCAGCAGACGGTCGAAGAGGCACTCCGGCAATGGTCCCAAAAAGGGTTCCACGTCCAGCACATGCTCGCCATGGTCCTACGTGCCGAGATCGCCCTCTATCAAGGCGATGGCCATCAGGCCTGGCAGTATCTTGCCGAGCAATGGCCGGCATATCGGGGGTCGCTCCTGGACCGTATCCAATACGGCTATATGCAACTCGTGTTTTCACGCGGCCGCAGTGCCCTGCTGTTGGCACGCGCAGGGAACGAAACACGCAGCATGCTACGTGCTGCGGAGCAGGACGCCCGCAGGCTGGACCGCGAGCGGCGCAGCGATGCTGCAGCCATGGCGGCCACCATCCGGGCAGGGCTGGCCATGGTCGGTCAGGATCGAGATGCGGCCGTAGCGCAACTTGAAATTGCGATCAAACGATTCTCGAAGATGGACATGAGCTTGCATGCCGCAGCCGCTCGGCGCGGTCTGGGTTGCCTTGTCGGAGGCGACGAAGGGCAACTGCAAATCGAGCAGGTCGATACGCTGATGCGTGCCAAAGGAATCAAGGCACCGCGACGCCTTGCCGTGGCCCTGGTTCCGGTGGCCGAGACACGATATGGAATGGACGACGAGCAATCCCCATGACAACCGTAGCCCCGCAGCAAGCCAGCATCGACGCGATGGCACGCCATCTCTGGGATGTCCTGATTATCGGAGCAGGGCCAGCCGGAACGACGGCGGCCGTGCACTTGGCGCGGAACGGACACTCGGTCTTGCTCTTGGACCGCTGTTGTTTCCCGCGGGACAAGGTCTGTGGAGACATTCTGATTCCAGATGCCTTGCAGGCACTGGCACGCATGGGATTGCGAACTGAAGTGTGCCATCTCGGACGGCCACTCGACCACGCTGCAATCTTCAGTCCGGCACGGATCGAGGTCCGGATTCCAGGTGACTATGTGACGTTGCAACGGTTGCACCTGGACGCCCTGCTGGCCAGAACCGCTGTCGACGCCGGTGCCGTATTGTGCCATGGGAACGCGGAACAAGTGGGTGTCGCACAGGGCCAGGTCTCATGCCGGTGTACATCGGGTGCGGAGGTGCATGCTCGCGTCGGCCTGATTGCCACGGGCGCCAATGTACGTCTGCTCGATGACCTTCCCATTTCGCGCGGCGGCCTGGGAGGCGCGGTCGCGGCCCGCTTCTATGTACGGTCGTCGTTTCCACTCGATCGCCTGGTCTTCGCCTACGACCGCTCCACACTGCCCGGTTACGCATGGATCGCGCCGCTGCGCGGCCGGATCTTCAACATTGGCTGCGGCATCGCGGCCGACACCAGCCGCCGCCGGCGGCCAAATCTGCGATCGATGTTGAACCGATTTATCAACAGCTTTCCGCTCGCCAAATTGCTGCTCGAACAGGGCGAGGCCTTGTCACCGCTACGCGGCGCCAGGCTGCGTTGCGGATTGAGGCCTTACATTCGTGCCGGCTCTGAGATCGTCTTAGGTATTGGTGAGACAATCGACGCCACGTTTCCCTTCACAGGAGAAGGGATCGGCAAGGCGATGGAGACCGCGGAACGGGCCGCCAGCGCCGTCGATATTGCCTTACGGACAGGTGATTTGTCACGGCTTGGGCAATTTCCGGCCAGTCTCGAGCGAGCGTTGCGATCGAAGTACCTGGCCTACGATCAGGCCCAACGCTGGCTCTCGCGGCCCTGGCTCAATAACCTCGTGATGAGCAGGGTGCGGGGAAGCCGTTTCCTGCGACAGGAGTTTGCCGGAATCGTTGATGAGACGGTGGACCCACGTACCATTTTTTCCCTTGCAGGTGTGATGAAATCACTATGGTACTAATTGGCGATTCGGCCGCGGAACTGCCGGCCATGGACCAGCCCGCGATCAGTGATGGCTGCTGCGCTGGCGTGTGGGATGCGCTGATCATAGGCGCGGGCCCTGCCGGATCCATGGCCGCGCGGCACCTGGCGGCGTGCGGTCGCCGGGTATTGCTGCTGGACCGCAGTCGCTTTCCTCGCGAGAAAGTCTGTGGTGATGCCTTGGCACCCGATGCGCTCGCAGTATTGCAAAGAGCCGGACTGGCGGAACGTGTCCAGCGGATCGGCCATGGCGTGGATGGTTTACGTGTTTTCAGTCCTTCCCAGATCGAAGCGGAGATTCGTGGAAGCTTCCTGATGCTCAGGCGACGAGCCCTGGACGCCCTGTTAGCGCAGGCGGCCATTGAAGCGGGCGCCAGCTTCCGGCTGGCCGAAGTTCGAACGCTGGAGATCGATTCCGGCGGCCAGGTTACCTGTGGCGTGGCGGAAACCGAACGCCCGATCCGCGCTCGCGCGGCGCTGGTCGCGACGGGGGCCAACGTCTGCCTGATCGATCGGCTGGGTCTTGTTGCGCGGAGACAGGCCAGCGGTATCGCGGCGCGGTGCTACGTCCGCTCGGCACTGCAGCTTGACCACCTTGTGTTTTCGTTTGAACGTTCGGCGTTGCCAGGATATCGCTGGATCTTTCCATTAGGCCAGGGGCTCTACAATGTGGGCTGCATCAGCTTTGCACGTACCAAGGCTGTCAGGTCGACAAATCTCTCACGCATGTTTTCCAAGTTTACTGGTGGATTTCCGCTGGCAAGCGAGTTGATTCGCCGCGGTGAAGTACTCACGCCGTTACGCGGCGCCCGTGTGCGGACCGGGTTGACCGGAGCGGAACTGGCGGGACGGGGACCGATCGTGGCGATTGGAGAGTCGATCGGCAGCACTTTTCCGGTCAGTGGCGAAGGAGTGGGAAACGCGATGGAATCCGCCGTGTTGGCCGCGGACGTGATCCACGAAGCGCTCTCATGTCCCGGGGCGTGCGACTTGCAGTCGTTTGCAACGCGGATTACAACCACGATGCGGCAGCGTTTTCGTAGTTACGAGTCCATCGAACGCTGGATGTGCAAACCGCGGCTTAACGATTTTGTCCTCGGCCGCGTCGCCAAGAGCCGCATGCTCCGCCAGGCGTTCAGCCGAATTATCAACGATCAAATCGACCCCCGTTCGGTCTTTTCCTACCGCGCACTGTGGCGATCCCTTTGGGGGTAAAGGTCAATTTCTGTCGAACGTCGCCGCTGCCGGTAACATCGAAGTCTCGGTAAATGAGGGAAATCGACATGGCGAAATCGTCAAAAGTGGGACCGAAACTGTCCCTGGCGGAACTGCGAACATACGAACCGCATTTTAGCTTGACGCATGTGGGCGACTACGACGCCTGCATCATGGTCTTTGCGATCGACGCTACGCAGGTCGCCTCCCTGTTGCCGTCGAATCTGGAGTTGCGTCCCCAGTCCATCACGCCCACAGGCCAGCATCCGGTACTGCTGTTCGTCGGCGAGCAATCTCGGGTGCGAGGCGAGAATGTTCCGGGCGCGCTTTGCCCCTGGCTCGGTCCAATCGGATTGTGCATGGACTTCATGGAGACCGCGATCGCAATTCCATGTGTCCACCAGGTTGGCGCCAGTGCGTCGAGTCCCGACCATTTTTGCTCCGTGACAATGTACTTGAACCAGTTGTTACCAATTTTTCTTGGTTGGCTTTGCGGCTTTCCCAAGAGGCGGGGAATCCTGAACGCGACCCCGAACCGTTACGAAGTGACGACTTTGACCAGCGCTCCGCTTCTCGAGCTAACGGTGACGCCGAGCGGTGGATTTCATGATCCATCAGCATTCCCGAATTTCGCCGGCATACAACCGTTGTTCGAGCAGCCCCACATCGGTCAAATTTTCTCGGCGATGGTCGAACTGGTCTCGTCGTATGTTTGTGCGGACATCGACTTGAAGCTGGCATCCGCTCGGATCCAATCGATTGGAGTGAGCGGTACCCTGACCGACTCTTTTTCATCCATTCTGCCGAACAAGTTTTCACTCGCGGGGATCAAGGATGATCCCCTGGGCGCGTTTCGGTTGCGGACAACCTGGGAGTTAGCCCCGCCCAACTCATGTTGAAGACGAAGTCGCAGGCAGGCGCCGTTCCATGGCAATCAAGATTGGTTTCGAGATAGTGAGGCCGGTGCGATGATAGAATGCGATCTGTTCCCGCCCATTGCGACGGGAACGCTTGAGGCCTGGGTTGCGGTGACATCGGCCGACCGGAAAGCGGTTGAGAAGTTGCTGCCCGACAGGTGCGAGCTGGCGCCGCCCCCGAACACCATGCCGGGGACGCACCCGCTGGTCATACTGGCCGGCCAGCAAGACGACGTACGACCTCGTATAAATCCGGAGTTTCGAGCGAGCTATCTGGAAGCAGGTGTCATCATTCCCTGGGTACGATGCGCGGACGTCGACGAATCCAACTCGTCCCTATTTCGCACGTCGCTGTACCTGAACCAGTACCTACCGACGATGTTGGGGCGACTCCTGGGGTTGCGGAAGACCCTGGCGACCATCGCGCGTGACCACATGACAATGCACGTCGAAACGAGCGACGATGGGCAGATCTTCGATGCCAGCTTTCGACCGACACGGAGCTATCAGGCGTGTGCGGATGTTCCCTGTTTTGATTTGGTTCAGCAGATCTTCGGGCAGCGTCATGTGGGGCATGCCATGAATTCCGACCACCTTCCCGTTCTCTGCGTGGGCTGCCACTTGAATCTCAGTGACGCCTATGCGCGGCCCGTGACTGCCGATTTCAAGATCGGCAGCCATTTCTGCGGCGCGATCTCGGGTGAATTTGGTGTACCGCCCGTACGCGACGGATGTTTCGGAGCCTTCCAGCTCCGCGCGGATTGGACAATGCAAATGGTGCACATGCCGTAGAGCCGACGTAGGGCTCCCGTGCGTCAAATCATGACCCCAATTTCCCCCTCCGATTCGACCCGCGCCGTCCGCACCACCCGCCGAAGATGCCACAAATTGGCAGCGTCGGATCCGTTTCTCCCACGATCGGTAACCGACGCTGCGAGATCGCACGTGCTGACTGCATTCCAGATATTACAGCCGCCTCCGCGCAACCTGCATTCAGTCCGTTACGCGTCCAGTCGCCAGCCAGAATCAGGTTTTGGTATCCGGACTCGTCGCAGCGGAGGCGATATTTTGTCGCGCCCGGTAGCGAAAGCACATAACGATCGGATGGATTGATGTTCGCGCGGACATACTGAGCTTGCAGCCGCTCGGTTCCCACGCGGTTCTTGGGATCGACGAGCAGGTTCCAGTTGAACTTCAGCGGTGCTGCGGGGTCGGCTGCCCGGGGCCAGAGGGGCAGAATGTCCTCTTTCAGCATTCCCTGCGCTCGGTGTGCGATCAGCGCGTGCTGCCTCCGCGGCGTGTCGCGATCCTGAAGTTGCTCCGCCAGCGGTTGTTCGTCGATAGCCGTCGTCACGAAGTAGCCGATGTGCCGCACGTCGTCCTCAGGCGACCATTTTTCGCGCTCGATCAACTGGCTCATGCCCACCCAGGCGTCGAGTGGTTTTTGGTAGGCGACCAGGAGCGGCTCTTCGGAGATCTTGCTCCAGCCCAGCTGCAGCGCGCTGCGATTCAGCCAGAGCTGGACACTTTGCGTCTGGATCGTCTTGACGTGCTTGATCATTTGTTGCCACTTGCGATTCTGTTTGATCAAGTCGCTACAGACGGTCTGCAAACCGCCGACGGGGATGGCCAGGACGATCGTGTCAAAATCGTGGTCGGCCTCAAGGGGGGCTGCGGGCGAGTCGTGTTCCCATTTTAGCCAGGCAGATTCCAGGTCCACGTGCTTCTTCTTCAATTCGCGCAAACGGCGCGCTTGGGAATCGTCGATCTGTTCGTAGCGGGGCTCCGATGGCCAGGACGGTATATCGACCTGTGCATGTTCGGCAGGCAGCAACAGCGGCTGGTATTCCGGAACTTTTAAATCCACTTGGCGCGTGATGTGAATGCGGGCAATTGATGACTTGTCGGCGGTTAACTCGAGTCGCTCGACGCGATGGAAGAACTTGAACTTCACCTGACGCTGCTTAAGTATTTCATACAACGGTGCGATGACCGTCTCACCCATGCCGGCTTGCATCTTCCAGACAAAGCCACCACGAAAGTCAAAAAAGGTTCGCCACAGGACGCGCAGTGCAACCGCCGCCGAGAGTCTTGGCCGCGCCTTATTTTTACCATCCGGTTGGTAGGCGAAGACGGAGGCATACAAGGAGTGGAGGATTGGCGAGTCCCTGACAGCGGGCGAGGCCCCGTGCTTCTTGAGCCAGTCTCTGAAATCGTAGTCGTCGATGCAGTCGAACCCCAACCGCAGCACTCGGTGCTTCAAAATCCCACGAACGATGGCCAACCCCAGATTGGCCAGTATGAGGAAATGTCGCACGTCGTCGGAAAGCGAATCGGGAGCCCGCAAGGCCACGTGGACCGCGCCGATCAGTTGCTTCACCAAGCGGCAGAACGCAATATGTTGTCTGGCGGTCCCCCTTTCGCGACGAGGACGTACCAGCCGGGAAACATCGGAAAGCGAGTCAAAAAGTTGTCCCGGGTCGTCTTCGCGACGTCCCCTGACCATTTTCAGGGCTTGTTGCGTCTGCCGCCGTAGCCCGCCGCCTTTCACCGCTTGGGCACGAAACTCCGCCTTCTGCTCCGCCGTCAGCCGTTCGTATTCCTGATGCAGGCTTGCACACAGCTTTTTCAAGTCACGCCAGAGCTTGGGCGATCTTGGACTGTCACCCGGTAGCTGTGAAGCGTCGGGATCAAAGATAAGATCCCAGCGATTCCAACGGTCGTTAACCGTCTCCATCAGGCTAAGCCGATTATGAGGTTCGAAGGCCGGATTCGCGCCTCCCAGACATGATGATAATGGTGTTGCCGGCGGCCGATCCAGCGACGCGTAGCACTCACGCAACATGGTGAAAGCATTTGCATAAAATCCCGAGAACACGTGTACGCCGTGCTCCTCGATGCGGTGGTTGGCCTGGACGTTGATGCCGCTGGCGCACTTGCCCCCTAACCGCCAGCCCATCTGGTAGACGGTGACGTCGTAGCACGCTCGCATCTCCTCGGTATCCGAAAGATGATAAGCTGCCGTCAGACCGCTGAGACCGCCGCCCAGGATCACGACACGTTTCTTCGTCACGCTCGACTTACGACTCATGCGCTCGCGCCTTTTCTGATACCAGGGAAGGTGGCTCGCCTGTCACCGGAATCGACATCACACTGTGGCGAGGTTTACGCTGATACAGCCGGACCGTTTCGTAGGTGACAATCACCGTGAACGGTGAAGCCAGCCAGACGAACGGTTCTTCGATCGGCAGATTGGACCAGGCTGAAATGTAAATGCCGGTCATCATGTCGGGCTGAAAGGCCCACCATTGCAGTGGAGCAGCCAGCGTCACTTCCCACAGCAGGCAAATCAACACCATCGCCAGTTGCGTGAAACTGAATGCCTGCCAGTTAATTACGTGGCACACCCTGGGAAAGCAATACACGGGCGGCAGAATCGCGACGACCATGACGTAGGTCAAGTAACCCGGAAAACCTGCCGGTGTGGATGAAGCGAACTTTTTATATAGCACGGCTGCAGCCAGGCAGGCCAGTGTAAGCAACAGCATGGCGACGCGCAGCCGGCGCACACGGCGCGGCGCGCGAGCGAGTGGAGCCACGTCGGCTGGCGTGGCTCGATACTCCGCCAGCCAATATTCACTCGACCAGACGTAGGTCAGTAGCAGGAAACCGAAGCCGCTGACGAAAAAAACGATTTCCTCGACCGGCACTCGTCCCCCCACCGCCGGTACCGTCCAGCCCAACGTGGCGTGTGAATTCGGCCAAGTGAAGAATCGCGGTCCAAACCCCAGGTCGAGCACAATGCCGATGGGGACCAGCAGCGCCAGTGAGATCCAGAAAACGCGGCGCCGGTCAGGATCGGAGTATCGGAAGAACCAGCAGGACAACGCTGCCCCGGGTACCACGAAAAACAAGAGGCTGCAAGTATATCCAGGCAACGCGGGGCGGACGTCCATCAGCACAGTGCTATCCGAAGACGCTCGCACCGCAACGAGCACACAGGCCGCCGGCAGGACGAGTACCAGGCAGATTACAATCATCGTGCCAATCGCAGTCTGACGCGCCTTGTCGTCCACGCGAGTCTCCTGATAAAAGCACTGGTCTCCTGCCCATGTCGTCCCGCTCAGCTTACACAGCTGAAAGGTCCATCGCAAACGGCGTCGAACAGGCACTTGAGAGCTGACGCCCCGACTCAGAAGTCGACATGAAACCCTGCGGTTAAGGCGTCAATCTCCTGGTCAATCCTGACTTCCGCTCCGGGGATTGGCCCCAGCGGTGTCTCGAAAGGACCGCTGATGCTCGCCGCAAAAGCGTGGTAGTAGGCCAGCGAGAATGTCAACGCAGGGGTCAGCTTCGCCGATCCACCAAGAAACAGAGCGTGCTCATAAATGGCGGACGAGGCGATGTTGAAGGCCGTTGCCGAATCGGGAACGGGATTGTCCGCGAACAGGTATCCCATTCGTAAGGAAACGCGTTCATTCAATTCATGCTGTACGCCGGCTGCCACCGACATCACGCTCTTCCAGCCAAATCCAGTGACAGCGCCATTGGGGTCAAAACCGGCGGCATGCCCCAATCCCTCGGCGTTATTAAAATCGATGAAGCGGAGATCCAGAGCGAACACGGTGCGTTCGAAACCGCGGTAGGCCGTGCCGAGCGACACGATTAAAGGAAAGTCTACATCGAGGGCGACCTTGCGGGGAAACCCCAGTTCGTCGGCGGCATCAAATTCAAATGTTTCAAACCACTGCGGGCTCTTGACGGACACGCCGAAGTCCCAGGCGGAGTCGGTTGTCACATAAATGCCCGCTTGAAAACCTAGCCCCCAGCGGAGGCGACTGTTGGTGCCGGAAGGATACGTTGCGAGGCCGTCTCCATTGTCATCGGTCGGTGTGGCAAACGTCGCAGGCGACACGGAAAGGTCGGCGACCGAAAACGTTGGTGCGAAACCGATGGCCACGTGCTCACTCAATTGGGACGCTGCCGTCGGCGCGAACTGGGCGAGCGCCAGATTCGAGCTCACAGGTCCGACACTCAACCCGTTCGGAGGCGGCGGCGAGAGTACTGGATTGGTGGGGCTGCCCGGATAATTCACGCCAAATCCGCCGATCGTGAAGAGGCCCAAGCCCAACGTTAGCGCAGAATCATCAGGCTTATAGACAAGTGCCATGGTCGGAAGCACACTGATTCCGGATTGGCTAAGATTGCTTCCCGACAGCGGTACGGGCGGTGCCCCCGGACCCAGGCTCCCTGCAGGAACGCTGGACGAGAGCTTCGTACGAGGATAGACAAACTCCGCCCCAAGTAGCATCTGGGAACAGTTCAGCCCGGAGA
>JAUIHJ010000170.1 GCA_030432015.1 bacterium | reverse complement strand
GCAACGGAGAATCGGAATCCAACGATGACCATCAGAATTCCACGTCGAACCTTCCTGCGGGGCGCAGGTGTCCTGCTGCCGCTACCATTCTTGAATCTCATGGAGTTGTCGGCCCACACCGCAACCGAGACCGCCCCGCGACGGTTCCTCACCCTGTTCAAGCCCAACGGCGTTCATCCACCGTCATGGAATATCAGTGGGGGCAGTGAACATGACTTTCGTATGTCTCCGTTGATGAAGCCGTTCGAGAAGCACAAAGACGATTTGCTGATCCTCGATAATATGGGCGACTTTGGCTTCTCGTCGCATGCCAACTCGACGCGCCGCTTTCTCTCCGGGCATCACGCCCAGCTTGAGTCGGCTTCGATGGACCAGTTGATAGCCGACAAGATCCGTGGCGACACACCGCATCGATCGCTGGAATTGACGACCGAGGGACTCTTTCCGAATCAAATCGGTTGCAGCTACATTTCGTACGATAACAAGGGTGCCCCGATTCCGCGCGAGAGCGATCCGCAGTTGATGTTTGATCGCCTTTTTCGCAATCCGCTGGCAAACCCCGCGCGGCGTCGGGAGATGGCCAGTGTTCTTGATCGCGTGTTGGACGATGCCGGCGCATTGGCGCGACGTGCCGGACGCGAGGATCGACGCACGTTGGATGAGTATCTGAACGTCGTACGAGATTCCGAACAGCGATTGCAGAACATGCAGCAGGCCGTGCCGCGGACGGATGTCGCTGATTTCACGCGGCCCGCCAGCGCGGCCAACCTCGATGACCAGGTCGAATCGATGCTCGACCTGATCGAACTGGCGCTGTGGACGGATTCGACGCGGTGCATCAGCTTCATGCTGGGCAATAGCAATAGCCGAATGGTCTTTGATTTTCTCGGGATCAAGGAACAGCATCATTACCTCTCTCACTTCTTCCGCAACTTCAGTCGAATCAATCTGGAAGCTCTCTTGAAAATCAGCCTCTGGCACATGGAGAAATTCGATTCCTTGTTGACTCGCCTCAAAGCACGGCGCGAAGGTGAGGGGACGTTGCTGGACAACACGTTGGTCCTGTACGGCTCTGGGATGGGGCACAGTGACAACCATACGGTCACCCGCATTCCAATCATCCTGGCCGGCGCCAAGGGGTTCCTGAAGACGGGCCGCTATGTGCGCTATGCGGAGAACCAGCAGTTGGGTCGACTGCACATGGCCATCTTGCAGCGGTTCGGTGTAGACATCGAATCGTTTGGAGGCTCCGTCGAACCCTTGCCGGGCCTGGACGGGTCTGCCTTCGAGCCGTACCGGGAACGCCCTTTCGCAAGCTGGATTCGCGTCGCGGGAAGCGCAATTACCGTCCAGGGACGACTGCGGATGTCCGACAAGCTGGATGAAGCGAAGGTCTTTCTGGTCGACGTCGAAGGCCAGCCGGCCGTGCGCGTGGAAGTCGAATTCCGTGATTTTCATCACTTCAATCTGGCCTATCACTGTGGAACCGGCGTGACGATCACGGGCACCGGCAGCGCCGAAGCTGGCACGACCGTGATCAGAAAAGTGACCGCCCTGAAGTCCATCTATGGAAAGCAGCCGGGAACGCAGAATGGCTGATGTCGATCTTGCTGGCTGCCGTACTCGATTACATTCAACTCGCTTGACCCGAATGCCACCCGCCGAGCTATGAGGATTCTCCATGCGACACCGAATCGTCTCCAGTCGAATCGCCCTGGCATGTGTTCTTGTGTGCCTCACCACGGGCGTCCTGGCCAGCGAACGACCGAACATTCTGTTATTTACCGCCGACGATCTCCACGCGGAATCGTTGGGGGCCTACGGCGGGCGTCCCGTTGATTTGACACCCAATCTTGACGCGTTCGCGGCGGAATCATTGCGATTTGAGCGCGCCCACGTGAACGCGGCGATTTGCGCGCCGTGTCGAGCGATTATTGCGACGGGCCGTTATAGCCATCGGTCCGGCGCGATGGGATTCATGAAGGCCAGGGAAGATGTGCCGGACATCGTTACGACGCTTCAACGAGGCGGCTATCTTGCCGGCATCCTGGGGAAGGTCGCGCACTCGACCCCCAAGGCGTCCATGAAATGGGACTATCAGTTTGATCAGCGTGACCTGGGCAACGGACGTGACCCGGAACTGTATTACCAACGCAGCAAGACGTTCTTGCAGCAGAGCAAGCAGTCCGGCAAACCTTTCTACTTCATGGTCAATTCCCACGACCCGCATCGCCCCTATTGCAACCCGGCGAAATTGACCCGGGGCGCAGCCCTGCCGTCCCGGACTTATCAACCTGAAGAGGTCGCCGTACCAGGCTTTTTGCCGGACTTGCCGGGTGTTCGCGCCGAATTGGCCCAATACTTGAACTCAACGCGTCGCCTGGATGACACGTTTGGCAAGGTCATGCAGGCCCTTCGCGAATCGGGGCACGCGGACAACACGCTGGTGATCTTCATTTCTGACAATGGTATCGCCGTGCCGTTTGCGAAATGCAACACCTGGTTTCACAGTTCAAGGACGCCGATGTTAGTTCGCTGGCCCGGCAGAACTGAGGCCGGTACGACCAACGATCGCGACTTCGTTTCGACCGTCGACTTCTTTCCCACGTTTGTTGATGTTACGGGAGTCTCCGGTCCTGGCGGATTGGACGGACAGACGTTGCGGCCTCTGCTCGAGGGAGCGTCCCCCGCGCAGCCGGCAGCCCAAGACCGCCAGTTCGTTTTTACGCAAATCGATTCCAAAGCCGGCGGCGACGCGGTTCCCATGCGTTGCGTGCAGAATGCAAAATATGGCTACATCTATAACCCCTTCAGTGATGGTAAGCACTGGTACCGCAATAACAATGAAGGCAAGTCCATGGCGGCCATGCAAGCAGCGGCCAAGACCGACCCGGAGATCGCTGCACGAATTGACCTCTTTCGCTACCGCGTGCCGGAAGAATTCTATGACCTGGAAGATGACCCGGACTGCCTGCACAACCTGATCGACGACCCGGCACTGCAGGCTGCCGTTGCCGCGTTACAAGCTCAACTGGTCGCGCACATGACGCGCACCGATGATCCCATGCTGGCTGCGTTTCAGCACCGGACCAATCGCGCGGAAGTCGACAAAGTACTGCGCGCAACCTATGGCGCTGCCGCGACTCCAAAGAAGAAAAACGCCGCCAGGGCCAGCGCGAAGAGAACGAGGAATGCAAAGCAGAAACCGGCGAAGCCAAAACAATAGCCATCGCCGGCCATTCTGAGGTCGAGCTACCGGGACGACACTCGGATCATTTTGCCAATCGTGACGCTCGGCATTTCGCCTTCGAGGTAGCGTCGATCGAACAGGTGCAGCGGAACGCCATGCGGTTGATCCGACGGTCCTTCGGTGCCGTGCACCAGATCGAGCCGACCGTCTTCGTTCCAGTCGGCCGCGTCAAACGAGCTGGCGTGATTGTACGCTTGCAGGTCTTTGCCGGCGAGTTGGAATTTTCCGTGGGGCTTAAAAACAGGGTGCGTGGGGCTCCCGGTGTTTTCATAGTAATAGACCGACCAGACCGTTCCGTTGATCAGGTCGAGATCGCCGTCGGCATCCCAATCCACCAGTAGCGAGTGGTTGTCGCTGTTATTGTTTTGCCCGCCGAACCAGCCGGTCACCGGGCCTCCGGCTGCGAGTTGCAGGGCCGGGCCGTCGCCAAAATCCAAGCGACTTGGATCAGGCTGCGATTCCTTTCGAACGCAAATGTGAAAGGCGTTGTCACGGTCTGAATGGATCACCAGGTCCATGACGCCGTCTGCGTCAAGGTCGCCAAGGGAGACCTTCGAACGCCAGGCCAGTTCGTCGCTCAGGCCGTTGACCGTCACGGTCTTGCCGGCGGCGAACGCCGGCTCTTTTCCGGAACTTGTGTTCTCGAAATATTTCGTTTCCCAACGCTGACCCGTCACGAACAGATCGAGATCCCCGTCTCCATCCCAGTCGCCCATCGTCGGGCACAACCAGCCATAGATTGGTTCGGTCGGTCCCTGCGGCCCGTACGTGGATGGCTCGTCGGCTTGTGGGTCGAGCCAGTTGGGCATGGAAATCGTCTGGCCGCCGGCTGCGATCATGACAGGCGGTTCAAACTCGGGAAGCAATGTCGTGCCGCGGTTCCTGAACAGTCGCAGGCCAGTGTGGTAGCCGCCGAGCAGGTCGAGATCGCCGTCACTCTCCCAGTCGACGGAGATCGTGAAGTAGCTCATGATCTCTGGATCGATCTGCCTGGCGATGCCGCGCGAGACGAATTTTGGATACGTCGCGATCTTGGGCAGCCGCGTCCCCGGGGCGGTTCGGCCGCGATTGGGCGGCGACGAATCACTGCTGGAGTGCGACAGGCGGACTCGCGAATTCGGGTTCACGTTTTCGAAGAACTCACCGTTGGCGAGCATGTCCAGTCGGCCGTCGTCGTTCCAGTCGACCAGAAACGGCGAGTCGACCATGCTGACCCCGATCGGAATCGGTGCCTCAAAGAGCGGTTCGGCCCGCGTGCCTCGGTTTTCGCAAAACGTCAGCCGCCCGCCTTCCAGCGGCCTATCCGTCTCGCTGTGGAACAGCAGATCGAAGTCGCCATCGTTGTCCCAATCGGCGTATTCCACCGAACCGTTGGCGTGCCCTCTCCCGTGAATCACGATGCCGGTCTGATCGACCAGCGTGACCGGTCGTGCGTATTCGACCGTGCGATCATCTCGCATTCCAAGATTCTCCAGCAAGTCGAAGACCATCACGGCGGTGCCGTACGGCGCGACACCCTTGCTGGTGTCTACGACCCGCAGTCGGCTGACTTTGCGATAGCCCACGATGAGATCGATGTCGCCGTCGCCTTCCCAGTCCACGCGTCGCACACCGCGTGGCGTCCACGCATTTCGCTTGCGGAGGATACCTGGCCGCTGTTCGCGAAATTCCGATTCGGCCAGCAGTTGAACGACCTGCTGGCCGGGTTTCAAGAGCCACAGACCGTGTGGATCGCGTTGGCCCGTGTTCTCCCACCAGGTCAACCAGAATGCGGGACCCAAACCATAGAAGTCCGGGTCACCATCGCCGTCCCAGTCATCCACGAACCAGTTCTGCGGCAGCAGGTCGGAACGCAGGTAGTTACCCTGGACGTCGACCAGACGACGTCGCGGTGCGAATACCGGGGCGCCGCGCGCACCAACGTTCTTGAGAAAGTACACGGCGTTGCCGAGCCGTTTTTCCAAGATGTGTCCGTGTTCCGCGACTCGAAAGCCCCAGCCGATCATGTCTCGCAGTCCGTCACCGTCCCAGTCGAGATGCAAAAACTGCGAATGCAGCGGAGTGATGTTCGCGGGGCCCACGTCACCGTTGTAGAAACGAAAAGTGTCACCAATTCCGATCGGACCGCCCTGGTGCGCGGACCTCGTGATGTCTGCGTCGGGGGAAGGTTGGGGAAGGTGACCCGTCGCAAAATCAAGGTGATACGCATCCTGGCTCGGCCCCATGCTTCGCCAGGCAATGGTGGCCACGCCGCGGTTTTCCAAGTCGCCAGTTACACAACATGGCACTTCGACGTCGGCGGCAGAGATGCGGATCGAACCACGCCTGATCAGGGTGGCGTCGTTGCCGAGCCGCTGATGGAAGTCGACCGTCGCAACGATCGGCGCGTTGACGGGTGTGCCCGCCGCGCCGGTGATCGCAACGCGGTAGTGGTCCGCCGAAGTCGCGTCCGTTTCCTGCGCCGCGCCGCTGTTGACCAAGGCTGCTGGCCAGCAGGCGACTGCTGCGCACAGCAGCAGCCGTGTCCATGAATCGGTATCCAGGTTACGAATGGCGTTGCGAATATTCATGCTGGTGGCGGGGGCTCCCTGGTGTCCGTGGTATTCGCGCAGTTGATGGTGCGGACGGTGTCGCTGATGGCGCCGGCGAGGACCGAAGTTGCGGTGCCGATCCACAGGAATGTGTAACCCTGCGCTCGCAGTGCCGGGCCATCGCAGCCGGCCCAGACTTTCTTGTCGACCGCATCGGCGGCCGCTTTTACCCGGGCGAGCGACGCCTGGTAGCTGGCGTCTTGGGGATTCCAACAGCAGCCGAGATCCGCGGAGAGGTCGTAGGGACCGAGGCCGACCGCGGTGACCAGCGGATGCGCGGCAATCGCATCGACATGGTCGACGCCCGCCTGCGATTCGATCTGTGGAATCACCACAAAGTGATCCTCGAAGTCGTTCTTCCACGTGTCATACTGAAAGTTGTCGAGCCAATAGTTACCCAATCCTCCCGGCCGTCGCCGGCCGCGCGGCGGCATCAACACCGCCTCGCGCACCTGATCGAGCTGTTCGACCGACTCGACGCAGGGCATCAAAATGCCACACGGTCCCAAGTCGACGGTACGGCGGATGACGGAAACTTCGCACGAGATTGTCCGCACCAGTACGGGAAAGTTGGCCAGTCGTCCGATCTGGCAGATGTGGGAAACCAGTTCGTCGGAAAAGTTGCCGTGCTCCGAATCAATCACCAGATAATCGAGGCCGCCCCGTTGGCAGATTTCGACCAGCAACGGCCACGCGTGGTCCGTCGCCATCAGGCCGATCACGGTTCGCCCGGACGCCAATTGTTGTTTGAGATGTCTTGCCGTCGATAGCATGGTGAATCACTTGGGGGAACAAGAATGGATGACGGAGTGGAGTTGGTTGATGGAGCGCCCGCCGGCGCACTACCTGATCACGTCTTGTATGACGCGTCCATGCACGTCGGTCAGTCGTTGGTCGCGACCGCCGTGGCGGAACGTGAGTTGTTCGTGATCGACTCCCAGTTGATGGAGGATGGTGGCGTGGATGTCATGGATATCGACTTGGTTCTCGACCACCGAATTGCCAAACGCGTCGGTTTCACCGTAGGCGACGCCACCGCGAAATCCGCCTCCCGCCAGGAAGACCGTGTAGCCATCGACGTGATGGTCGCGGCCACACGTTGCGGTGACTTTAGGGGTGTGCGGCGTGCGCCCCATTTCGCCCGCCCAGACCACGATCGTCTCCTCCAGAAGTCCTCGCTGCTTGAGATCGACGATTAAGGCGGCCACCGATTGTTCGGTGACGCGTGCGTTCTTTTCGTGGTTGGTCTTGAGCTGGGAATGCTGGTCCCAGGGCGAGTTGTTGCCATCGAAGCTCGGGCACGTGATCTCGACGAAACGCACGCCTGCTTCGACGAGCCGCCTGGCTCGCAAGGCTTGCATCGCGTAGAGCTGCTGATGAGCGTCTTTCGAATCGACTCCGTAGAGCTGTTGAATGTGCGCTGGTTCGCGGCCGACATCGGCGATCTCGGGCACGGTGCTTTGCATGCGAAAGGCCGTCTCATAGTTTGCGATCGCACCTTCGATGGCGGGCGTGTCCGCGGCCTGGCTGGCAAATTCTCGGTCTTGTTCTGCGAGCAACGCCAGTTTCTGCTGTTGGAGCGGGGCGGGATCCGAGGCCACGATATTGTCGACCGGAACGCCCGTCGGCCGCAACATGGTGGCTTGATGCGCGGCGGGTAAGAACGAACTGCCAAAATTTTCCAGGCCGCCATTGGGGACCCAGTCGTTGTTCAGCACCACATAGCCGGGCAGGTTTTGGTTCTCGCTCCCCAGGCCGTACGAGACCCAAGCACCGACGCTCGGCGCCTGCCCGATGATCCGCCCGGTATGGAGCAGGAGATTCTGTTGTCCGTGTAGCGGTAGCTCGCCCAGCATGGACCGGACCACACACAGCTCGTCGGCCACTTCGGCGATCCGAGGGAACAGGTCGCTGACCCACAGGCCGCTCTGGCCGCGTTGTTGGAACTTCCATGGACTCCCCAGCCAGACGCGACTGGCTGCGGACTGTGATCGTTTGGAGACGGCATCGGCCCCGATCGGTTGGCCCTCGTGTTTCTTGAGCATCGGTTTGGGGTCGAAGGTGTCCACATGGCTTGGTCCGCCATCCATGAAGCAAAAGATGACGTTCTTCGCCACGGCCGGAAAATGAGGCTGGTGCGTCGCCGCAGCGCGGCAAAATCGGCGATCCGAGAGTAACCCATTGAAGGCCAGCCAGCCGAACCCGGCGGAGGCGTTTTTCAGAAAGCCGCGTCGCGTCGCATCGGCGGCGATGCGACCGGGGCAGCGGCAGCCAGAGTCGTTCGTGTTCATGACGTGAGCTTCCATTGACGGTGGCAGGGTGGCGCTACCGATAGTAGATAAATTCCTTCATGTTAAACATCGCGTGCGCCAACTCGGCCCAAGCTTGTTGATCATGCAACACGTCCTCCGATTGCGCAAAGCTTTCGACCGCCTGCGACCAGCGCAGCAACTCGACGTCGTCAGGCGAACGCCCCAGCGCCCGAACAAACATCGTGCGCACGCGCGCTGCTGGGTCGTTGCAATCGTCCTGCACCAAATGGGCTGCCCAATGGTCGGCCAGTTGCACCACCAGCGGATCATTGAGCAACGCCAATGCCTGTGCTGGAACGTTGGTCACATCGCGGCGGCCGGTCGGCAACTTGAGGTCCGGAAGATTGAAACAGACCAGGAATTTCGGCGGATCCATGATCGACATTTTCAAGTAGATCGACCGACGCCCGTCGCCGTCCAGCGGGCCGGAAAAGAGACGCTTTGCTGCGTCGTTCACGGCCCGTGGCGGATTCAGAGGCGGACCGGAGAACTGAGGATCGAGTCGTCCCGAGACGGCCAGTAACGTATCCCGGATCGCTTCGGCCTCCAGGCGTCGCGTTGGGTAATGATGGAGCAGCCGATTGTCTGGATCGCGATCTGCCGCAGCGGAGACCACCGAACCCGACTGACGAAAGGTTTGGCTCAACACCAGGCGACGTACCAAGCGTTTGGTCGACCAGCCATCGGCCACGAATTGCAATGCCAGCCAGTCCAGTAATTCGGGGTGCGATGGTCGGTCGCCAAGCTGGCCAAAGTCGTTGGGTGTGGCCACGATGCCCTGTCCGAAGAGCCACTGCCAGACGCGATTCACATAGACCCGCGCGGTTTGCGGATTGGCGGCGCTGCTCAGGTACCGGGCGAGTTCCAGCCGGCCGCTGGCGCGGCTGGCCGCAATTTCATGACCGCCCGCGAAGGCGGCCAGGAAGTCGCGCGGGATCGCGGGGCCGTCGTCGTCGACGTTCCCACGCACATTCAGCCGATAATTCAGGGGCGGGACATCCTGCTCGTCCATACTGTTTACCGTACGCGGAAAAGCAATTTGTGATTCGACGTTGCGATACCGCGTTACCAGTTGGGCCAGTTCCGGGGCCTCGGACGAACGGTTGGGCAACAGTCGCCGTTCTAACAGCCAGTTCACGATCTCCACGTCGGCATTCGTTGCTTCCTGTCGCGACCATCGGTTGACGGCACCCGCCATCCAAATGCCAACCCGCGCCCAGGCCTCGTCAAGTGTTTGGGGCGGTTGACCAGGCGACTCGGTCGTCACAATGTTCGCGGCGGCAGCCAATGCAGGGCTGGGCTGGTACAGCGGGGCGAACGCGGCCAGCGTGTCTTGCGGTGCTCCGCCCGCGTCGTGCGTAACGATACCGGTCAGGCTGAACCAACTTCGTTTTGAGAAGCCATCGTCCTCGTCCGGCAGTTTTACGTTGGACGCTCGGGCCAAGCCGGTCCGCGGTGGGAAATTCGGATTCAATGCGGCCGTGGCGACTTCGGTGAAGACGCGCGTGACACCATTCTTGAGCGAACTGTCGACCAGCGATATCCACCCCGCCGAGCCACCACTGGGATGAAGGAACTTGACCGCTTCCGCCTGGAATGCGTTCTGAGGTACCGTCAGGTAACCGGACCACTCCGAGCCTGTCAGTTGCAGGCTGGTGGTTCTGCCCGGGATCGCGTGTTGGGCCGCCGATCGCACGGCCCCGGGCAGCTTGGAAGAGAGGGCGTGTGTGTGAAGGCCGCGCGGGAGCAGTTCGTCGACCAGCGTATCTCCGTCGAGGCTGATCCGTGGCGCGCCGTCGTCGACATAGCCATGGGTGATTCCATCGCCTTCGCTGGTCCAGCCGGTCGGGACACCCGGCTCAGTGAAATCGGTCAGCACGTTGAACGACTTCTGATTGGCATCGATTCGATTCCGGCGTGTCGCCAGCCAGGTATCGGACAACGTGCGCCACTGCTGTTGAATATTCGCATCGTCGGCTTCCAGTAGTCGAGCGAGCGGGTGGGCGACGTCATCGAGGGTCGCTTTCGCCAACAATTCCCGGTTGCCTGTCGCCCACGTGCGGAGCGAATTTGCCAGGTCTGCGGGCTCGGTTCGCCAGAGTTCGGCGAGCCCTGTTCGGATTTCGGTCCGTAGTCTCTTCAACTCGGCAATTTCGGTGGCGTGCGTTCCCGGTGCGTCGATCACACGTGAGGTCCAACGCGGCGACATAAACACACCAGCCAACGCGTAATAGTCCGCCTGGGAAATTGCGTCGAGTTTGTGATCGTGACAACGGGCGCAGGCCACCGTCATGGCCAGAAACGCTTTGGAGAACGCGTCAACTTTATTGTTGATCATCTCCTGGTGAATGCCGTTAAAGTCGAGGCTGCTGCCGTGGCGATGCTCGCCCAGGTGGTAGAACATGGGGCCGATCAGGCTCTCGTTGACCCCGGCGGCACGATTGATCCGTGGCTGCGGCAGCAAATCGCCCGCAAGCTGTTCACGAATTAGCTGATCGAAACCGATGTCCTCGTTGAACGCCCGGATCAGGTAATCGCGGTATTCCCACGAGCCTTTGGCCGGGTTGTCCCATTCGTATCCGTACGTGTCGGTGTAACGCACGACATCCATCCAGTGCCTGGCAAACCGCTCGCCGAAGTGTGGCGAAGCGAGCAAGGTGTCGACGAGATCCGCGAGTGAACGATCGGGATCGTGGGCAAACGCTCGCGGAAATGCGGTCACTTGCCCAGGTTTTGGAGGCAGCCCGGTCAATATCAATGACAGGCGACGCAATAGGGTCAGTCCATCGGCCGGGCTCGTCGGCGACAAGCCGGCGCGATCCAAGGCGTCATATACAAACCGGTCGACGTCCTCGCGTGACCAGGCGGCGAACCCGATCGACGGTGGAGTGGCCTTCTTGGGCGGTTGCAGGCTCCACCAGCGACTACGTTCCTCGAATTGCAGCTTCCACAACTGCCTGGCCGATTCCGTTGAGGACGGCGATTGATCACGTGGATCGAACGCCCCGTCACGAATCCAACGCGCAAAGTCGTCGATGACTTGATCCGGCAGTTTTCCTGCCGGTGGCATCTCGAGTGACTCGTGCCGCAAGGCGTCCAGTAACGGGCTGGCCTCAGGCTTGCCGGGTACCACCGCGATTCCGGATTCGCCACCCTGGAGAAGCGCTTCACGAGAGTCCAGTCTGAGCCCTCCCTGGAGTTGGGCTGACGCGGACGAATGACAGCCGTAGCAATGCTTGACCAGGACCGGGCGAATGCGCGCCTCGAAGAACTCGAGGTTGTCCGTCGCATCCGCCGGCGAGGCAACGAGCGCCAGGACGGCCAATCCAATCAGTAGGGCAGCGAGTCGATTCATGCCGTCAAGTATATCAACACGCCCAGGTCAAATCGCATGGTCACCGCGGCCAAACCCGGCCGTTATTCTGGTTGGGAATTGGGGACGCGTGGCGATGCGACGGACGGACAGGCCGAAGGGACCGTCTCGCCGAGCGACCGAGTCGGCCCTCGTTCGATCCACGGCCATATCGGGTCAAACTGGTTGCACACGCTTGCTGATTCACGAGAATTACGGTGAGGCACGGGAGCGGATTCGGGACATGAACGCCGGGCTCTCGGGCCACGTTCTGCCAGCCAGGAGAAAACCGATGACAACTTTTCTGAGTCGCACTGCTGTGGGCGTGGGCCTGTTACTGGTTGCAGGGTGCGTAACCGAGGAGTTTGTTGTTTACCAGGAGAGCGTCTTAAACAGGGACGCGATGAAGCCATTTCTGGGCGTGTATGACGTCAAGCAGTGGCCGGGCGACGCGCGGCCGTCCCGGATTCGCGTGCTGGAAGGGGGCGGGAAGTTCCGTTTCTCGTACGCGGGCGACGGCGAACAGGTGCAGG
>JAUIHJ010000169.1 GCA_030432015.1 bacterium | reverse complement strand
CAGTTTCACACACACACACACACACACACACACACACACACACGCACGCACGCACGCACGCACGCACTCGCTCTCTCGCTCTCTCGCTCTCTCGCTCTCTCGCTCTCTCGCGTGCGCGTCTGCGGGACAAGTCGTTACAGCTCGCATCTCCATCTCGAACCCGTCCGATGCTGCATCACGCCAACGTCGATCGCCTTGCTCGCTTGACACTCTCCTGGCTGCGGTCGCCAGCATGGGGTGGTACGATATCGGTTGCCGAACGAGCGGAGGTAACCGCCGAACGCGCCCGCCCCCTGATCCTCGACCATCCGCACGCCGTCGCAACGACGCTCTGACCCATGCAGTTGAAATTGATATTCGTCGTACTGGGATGCTGGCTTTCTGTCGCGCAGGCAGAAGCGGGCGGCCAATTCGAGCACCGCATTGCACCCATCCTGACCGCCCATTGCGTCCGCTGCCACAACGATCAGCAGCGGCGGGGCGAACTTTCGCTGCAGACGCGGTCGGCCCTGCGGGCAGGTGGCGAGAGTGGGGAAGTGGTTCAACCCGGCGATCCCGACTCCAGCTACTTGGTTGATCTGATCACACCCGTCGATGGTGAAGCGGCCATGCCGAAGGGCGCCGCGCCGTTGTCCGCCTCTGAAATTGACACGGTCCGGCGCTGGATTGACGACGGTGCCCAGTGGCCCGCGGAGTTGGTCCTGGAGCAGCCCCAGTGGTGGTCGCTCCGGCCCGTCAAGCGCCCCGCATTGCCTCAATTGTCCGCCGCGCGCCAGCATTGGACCCGAAACCCCATCGACACCTTTATCGCCGCCAGGCATGCCGAGCACGACTTTGTGCCCGCCGTAGAAACCGACCGCCGCACGTGGCTCCGCCGCGTGACCTTCGATCTGCTGGGACTGCCACCCACGCCGGAGGAATTGCGGGCCTTTCTCGCGGACGACGCGACGGACGCCTGGGAAGCGGCCATTGACCGGCTGCTGGCTGCACCGGCGTACGGCGAACGGTGGGCCCGCCATTGGCTGGATGTCGTCCGCTTCAGCGAAAGTAACGGCTTTGAAGATGACGCCCCGCGGCCTCACGCCTGGCCGTACCGCGACTTCGTCATTCGCAGCCTGAACATGGACAAGCCGTACGGTCAGTTTGTTCGCGAGCAACTCGCCGGCGATGTGCTGGACCCGGTGACCCGCGACAGCATCGAAGCGACCGGATTTCTGGTGGCCGGACCGTGGGACCATGCGGCGGCCGTATCGGCGAGTGCAACTGAGCAACTCCGCGCGCGTGAAGTCATGATGGACGAAATGGTAGGCGCCATCTCCCAGACGTTTATGGCGTTAACAGTGAACTGCGCTCGCTGCCACGACCATAAATTCGATCCGATTCCGCAGACCGACTACTATGCGCTGAAGGCCGTGTTTGAGGGTGTTGATCAGGCCGCGGAGCGCGGACTCACGGCCAGCCTCATCCTGACGCCGCAGGAGCGCGAGGCATTCGAGCGGGACGAGGCAAGAATCCAAGCGAAGCTCGCAGCCGTTCGGCGAGAATTGCAGCAGGTCGAGCAACAGCGCGAGACGCTCAATGATGACCGCCACCGACCACCCTTGAACCGTGCCGTCGCGCTCTGGCAATTTGCCGCACGCCCACAGCATGGCGACGCTCCACCAACGGCCAAGCAAACGGCAATCGACCTGAAGGGGGGGCAAAGTAATCTGGACGGGAAAGGGAGCTTGCGATTCGACCACCGATCCGCCGATACCATTGCCGCGGTGAACTCGGACCAGCGACTGCTCGATACCGGACCTGGAACGCTGTTGAAAAACGAGGCGGGTGGAGCCGGCTATGCCATCATTCCCAACCTGACGGGCTCCGAGTTACTGCCTCGACCGCAAACCTCATTCACGTTGTTCGCGCGCGTGCGATTTACGCAGCCGTTTCAGGGTGTGGACGATATCTTCCGCATCGGCAGCAGCCCCTCCCAAGATCGGGACACGGCCGGATTGGAGTTTGTCAGCAAAGACGAGTCGCCCGATGTAGGCCCGGCTGGAGATGCCGCGCAGCCCAGCACCCGCGCTCGATTCGTGACGCTCGGCAAGGGGCGCCAGCCAGAGCAGACGGTGGTGCATCCACACGCAATCAAGCTCAACCGCTGGTATGACATCACGGGCACCTTTGCATCCTTACCGGATTCCGCCAGCGGACGGATGACGATTACCTTGGCCGATCCCAACAGCGGGCGGCAACTGGGTCCCGCCGCCACCCTGGATGTGAGCTACGACACGCTGGAAGACAGTGGTGAACAAGAGGTTTTGAACACCACTGTCTTCCTGGATGTGAGCTACGACACGCTGGAAGACAGTGGTGTTCAAAACCTCTTGTTCTTTGTCGCCCCGAGCTTCCGGAATGGCGCTCAGCCTGGGGCTCAAATGGATCTGGCCGCGATCTGGCACGAAGCACTCGAGGCATCGGACGTGGTGGCCCTGTCAGCGATCGAGGAGCCGGCGCACGAGTCGCGCCTGCTTGCCCAGCGGGAGCGGGAGGCGTTGCTGGCTGCGTTAGAGGAGACCGAGGCTGCGTTAAAGAGTCGCCTTGCGCACCATGATACCCGGTTGAATCAGCATCGACAGACGGCGCGCAAGGCGTTCATTGGTGTTCGCCGCCCCCCCGCGCCGACCGTCTTGTTTCTGCGTGGTGACATTCGGCAACCAGGTCCAACCGTGGCACCCGCCCCGTTGTCGGCCATTGGCGTGCCGGGGCTTGATGATGTCGCCGAGGCCGATCTGTCAGACGCGTCGCGCCGTCGCGCGTTCGCCAATTGGTTAACGCACGATGCGCATCCGCTCACTGCCCGCGTGATCGTGAATCGTCTGTGGCACTATCACTTCGGCCGAGGTTTGGTTGACACGCCCAGCGACTTCGGCGCCAGCGGCAGCTTGCCCAGCCACGCGGAGCTATTGGATTGGCTGGCTGTCGAACTGGTCTCGCACGGCTGGAGTCTGAAGCACATCCACCGCCTGATCCTCACTTCGGCGACCTATCGGATGCGTTCCAGCACGGTGGACTCCAGTACCAGAATTGATCGCACGGCGAGCACCGTCGATCCCGCAGCGATCGACGCCGACAACCGTCTGTTGTGGCGATTCCCCTTGCGGCGTCTGGAGGCGGAGACCGTGCGCGACGCGATGCTAGCCGTCAGCGGCGACTTGAACCGCCAAATGCATGGCCCCAGCGTTCAGCCATTCGAAATTACCCGGTTCAATACCTACTTTTACAACTTGGTGGATCGTGACGAGCCAGCTTACAATCGCCGCACGGTTTATCGCATGAACGTCAATACGGGACGTGATCCGCTGCTGGACGCGCTCGATTGCCCCGCCCCTTCCGTCATGACGCCGGTTCGGCGCCAAACCACGACCCCGATGCAGGCGTTGGCGTTGATGAACGACACGTTCGCTTTGCGCCAGGCGCGGCGGCTGGCCGAACGAGTGGCGTCCGCGACGTTATCGCGTGGCAATCCAGTCGATACGCCCGATAATGCGACTCGAGCGGATTCGCCTCGTCCGGCGTCGGGCGACAGGGAGAGCTTGCGCGACAGAATTACCTTGACGTGGTCGCTGGCCATCGGTCGAACGCCGACGGAGACGGAAATGGCGATGTCCGTCAACCTGGTCGGTACGTCGGACCTTCAGACCCTTTGTTGGACACTCTTCAATAGCAGTGAATTCTTGTTTGTGAAATGATGACGACACCCGACACGATCACGCGCCGCTTATTCTTTGACCACACGGCCGTGGGCCTGGGCGGCGCTGCGTTAGCGTGGATGCTACGGCCTGGCAACGCGGACAGCGCCGAACGCCCGGCGAAGCAGGGCCCGCACTTTCCACCCCGAGTCCGCCGCGTGATCCACGTCTTTTCGCCAGGTGGTGTGAGCCAGGTCGACACCTTCGATCACAAACCGGAACTCGCGCGGCTTGATGGCCAGCCGCTGACGGGGAAGGGGACTCTGGACACCTTTTTTGGTCGACCAGGCAACCTGCGGAAGAGTTACTACAACTTTGCGCAACATGGCGAGTGCGGTCGCTGGGTCAGCGAATTGTTTCCCCATTTAGCGCAGCGTGTCGATGACATGGCGTTCGTCCATTCGATGGTCACCAAGAGCTCGTCGCATACGCCGGCCTGCTTTCAGATGAACACCGGTTTTACGATGAACGGTTTTCCGAGTTTGGGGGCCTGGCTTTCGTACGGCTTGGGCAGCGAAAACGACGAACTACCAACGTTCGTCGTCCTTCCCGACCCACGCGGCTTGCCGAATGGCGGATCGAATAATTGGAGCCAAGGATTCTTGCCGGCCCAACACCAGGGAGTTGCCTTCAAGACCACCGGCGCGGCGCCCATCCCGAACCTGGCGACGCCCAGCGATATTTCCGTGACGGCGCGCAATGCGGGGCTCGCGACGCTGCTGGAAATGAACCGCCGTTTCGCCGCGTCAAATCCCGAACACGATGCGCTGGTGGCACGGGTGCGATCGTATGAACTTGCGGCCCGCATGCAGAGCAGCATTCCGCAGGCGGCCGATTTTTCCGACGAAACCCGCCAGACGCAGCAGTTGTACGGTCTGGATGATCCGGTCATTGGCGCGTCGGCACGCAATTTCCTGCTGGCGCGGCGGCTGATCGAACGGGGCGTGCGATTCGTGCAAATCTACAACGGAGGTGCGTTGGGGTCGCCACGAATTAACTGGGACGCCCACGAAGATCTGCGGCGGAACCACAGCAATCAGGGAATTCACCTCGACCAGCCCTGTGCTGCCCTGCTGGCCGACCTTAAGCGGAGCGGCTTGCTTGACGACACCCTGGTCATCTGGTCAAGCGAGTTTGGGCGTACGCCGTTCACCGAAGTGAAGGGATCAGGTCTGGGCCGAGATCATCACCCCCACGTCTTTACCACCTGGCTGGCCGGAGCGGGCGTCAAACCGGGCACGAGCTACGGCGAATCTGACGAAGTGGGATATCAGGTCGCGGCCAATCCCGTGACCGTCTATGACTTTCACGCCACGATCTTGCACCTACTGGGAATCGATCATGAAGCGTTGACGTTCTATCACAACGGGATCGATCGCCGTCTGACCGATGTTCACGGTCACGTGATCAAGGATTTGTTGACGTAGTGTCGCGTAAGCCAGGGTTTCCCGAAACCGACGGCGCTTCCAGCCGCGAAGGTGTACGGCATCGCATGGCACCACAACGTGACGCTGTCCGGTTCGGCTGCCCTCCACAATGTGATCGGCCGGCTGGCGGCCGATCGCGTCGTGGTGGAAAGCCGTTCATGACGCGGTCACTTAGTGCTGATAGATGAACTCTTGTGAATTCAAGATGGTCCACAGCACATCTTCCCAGGCCTGCCGCTTGTCGGCGCTGGTGGCAACATATTCGAGCAATGCTGCTGAGGTGGCTGGTGAAGGATCGCGGCAGAGGGCTCGACGATAGAGCTCTTGGAGCATGTCCGCGTCTGCTGTCTGCGTTGCCAGCAGTTGCTCGATCCGATTGTTTGCATGGGCAAGCTTGTCGGTCACCATGGGACCGACCACCATTTCCAATGCCTGGCGGCGGCTAAATTTCTGTTCTCGGTCGCATTCGCACGTTTGAGTTCGATTGGGTTGGCCAAATGTCCGGAGGAACGGATGCAGCTCGTAGCGAACGTACTTTCCTGAACTGTTGATCAGCGTGGAGATGTCGTTGACGGGCAACTGCACGGCGCGGGTACCCGCCGGGAATCGGACCGCCTCGGTGGGAATGCCCTCCAGATAGTCCTGCATGACCTCAAAGTTTTCAGGAACCCCGGTCACTTCGCAGATCGCGTCCAATAAGACCTCTGCGGGTAAGGGACGGGCCAGCATATGCGAAAAGTATCGCGCCGCATTCCGATCGGTGGCGTCGGTGATGCTGGCCAACTGGTAGGTGCGCGAATTCGCGATCGCGCGAATGAGCGGACGCAATTTGAAATCGTGGGCGATAAAGTCGGTGGCCAGCGCTTCGAGCAAGGGGTCGTTGGCCGATGGATTGGAGTCACGAAAATCGTCGACGGGTTCGACAATGCCGCGTCCGTGCAGATGAAACCACAGCCGATTGACGACCGCTTTGGCGAAGAAGGGATTGTCGCGACCGGTGAGCCAGGTTGCGAGAACTCGCCGGCGGTCGACGTCAGCATCATTCGCAACGGCGCCTTGGCCCAGCAGCCCAGGTGGAACTGTCCCTTCGCGCGACTCGCGGGTGATTTCAGGCAGCGTGGCATCGATCGCGATTGCCATCTGTCGTCGATCGGGCCGACCCTTGGGGCCTGCCTTCCCCAGGCGACTTCGCTGCACCTGTGTGAAGAATGCCGCCAGTCCAAGATAGTCGTCCTGCGTCCAACGCTCGAACGGATGATTGTGGCACTGGGCACATTGCAGCCGAACACCGAGAAACAACTGCGCGGTCGCTTCGGCCAGATCTTTCTGGAGATAGTAGGGGTCGGTGACTTCTGCAGGCGCCGGGGCAACGCAATAGAAGTTGGCCGCGGGGTCCGTGTAGGACTCGCCGCGGGAGGTTAGCAGCGCTTCAACGATCTCGGTCAGAGGGCGGTCATCCGCGATCTGCTGACGCAGCCAAGCCTGATATGCTGTTGCGCCAGTCAATTGAATTGAATCGCGACTGACACGCAACACATCCATCCACTTCTTGGTCCAAAAGTCCGTAAACTCGGGTCGCTGTAGCAGTCGATCGATCACTTGGGAGCGTTTTTCGGGTGACGACGACGCAACGAAGTCACGCGTCTCAAGCGGCGTTGGGAGGATTCCGCAGAGGTCGAGATAAACCCGACGGATGAACTGCGCATCGTCGCACAATGCTCCGGGCGTGAGGTGGAGCAGCTTCAATTTGGCGAAGACGTGCTTGTCGACGTAATTATTCTCGGGTGGTTCGGGCCACTGGTATTCGGCGGCCGGTGCAGCGATGTGCGCAAGGCGAACCGACTCCATTTTTCCGAGAAATCGGCAGAGGATGGCAACCTCGCCTTGACGGTGGAAGGCGACTTTGCCCGTACGGTCAACATTGGCAACGGCGAGATCGGTGGATGCGAAGGCGGTTCGGTGCGTCACGTCGGCCGTTTGGCCATTTTCGAACGTTGCCTTCACGGCGAGCTGTTGTGTCCGTGCCGGTGCATGCAACACCCGTTGCGCTGGGAACACTTCCAGGGAACGCACGCCGCTCGCTTGCGGATCGTCCCGCAGCCCGTCCTGTTGCCAGTCCCGTAGCAAGTTTGCGTAGGTGCTATTGTATTCGAAGCGTTTCCCACCGGCATGCGAAACGTGGGTTAAGGCTTTGAGTAGCACCAGGCTGTCATGGGGCGCGAACGCGTTGGTGCGTCGACCGTTCCCCTCGCGGGTAAGTTGCATATAGTCCAGGTCCGGATCGGAACCCCAGAGGCTCAGCCGAAACCCGTTCTTACCGCTCGGCGCACCATGGCAGCGAATATCGCTGCAGCCGGCGGAACTGAGCAGCGGCATCACTTCGTGGCGAAAACTGACAGGTACCGGCCGTTGCGAGCCTTGGACCGTCACAGGCAGACGCGTGTCCAGGCTTGCGACCCGAATAACGAGCTGCGTTTGACCATCGGCCAGCCCCGTCAGCAGGCCGCTGGACGAAATCTTCAGCAGCTCCTTATTCGCGGGCTGCCAGTCACAATAGGGCGTCAGATCGCGAAGTGAGCCATCGGCATAGCTGCCGGTAACGACGATCTGCTGCGTGGCTCGTGGATGGGCGAGCGTGACCGTTTCCGGCCTGACATGCAACGCGACCGGGCGCCCAAGCTGCTCGATCATGTCCGTCGGCGCGGACGTGGACGATGTTCCTTCGACGGCTGGCGCTTCCGGTTCGGCAGCAAGAAGCGATACCGAAATGGCCATCGCAATTCCCATGCCACAAATGAGTCTCGACGTACAGCGCAACATGAACATCTCCACAAGCGACCTGACCCATCAAGGCCTCAGGCCAGAATCTCGTTAATGACCCGACCACCCAGACTGATGCGAACCGGCTGCCCCGCCGAATCGGGAACTTGCATTTCCGGGTCGATGCCCAGGCAGGCATAAATGGTCGCGCAGATGTCGGCCGGACTGACCGGCTTGTCTTTGACGTATGCCGCCTGATCGTCCGATGCGCCATAGACCGTGCCACCGCGGACGCCCGCGCCTGCGAACAGCACCGAATAACAAAACGTCCAATGGTCGCGGCCTCCGTGCTTGTTGATTTTCGGCGTGCGGCCCATATCGCTCATCACGACGACCAGCGTATCCTCCAACTGCCCGCGTGCCGCCAGATCTTCCATTAAGCCGGAAAATGTCTGGTCATAATTCGGCAGCAACGTCTCTTTGAGGATGCCAAAGTTACGTTGGTGAGTGTCCCATCCAGCTCCGTCAATTTTTCCGGGGCGCGTCCAAAAAATGTCCCAGGTCACATTGACGAACTGCACACCTTGCTCGACCAACTTCCTTGCGATCAGCGCGCTGTTACCGAAGAGTGTCCGGCCGTACCGATCGCGGATGTCCGCCGGCACACTCTCGACGTCGAACGCGTCGCGTACATGTTTCGAGGTCAGCAGGGTCAGTGCGCTTTCCTGCGCCCGTTGGAATTCGCCGTCTTCTCCTTGTCGCAACAGGTCATCAATCTGTTGCCGGAGTCGCCGTCGTTTGTTCAAGCGATCCAACGTGATCCCGGGCGGCAGCTTTGCGGCAGGGAGTTGGGGCGTCCCCAGTACGACCTGGGGATGGTACTGACCGGGTGACGGTTTGTCGGAAGTCGGTTCGCATTCGGTGAAGAGCGGATCGTACTGCCGGCCCAGGAAGCCTCCGTAAGGTCCGGCGCGGCGAATGTGTTGCCCCCAGCCCAGCATGCACGGCATGTGGACGTACGCCGGGAAATCTCCTCGGTCGTGATTGAGAAACTCGCAGACCGAGCCCATGCTGGGCGGCAGGCTGTCTTGCACGACACCGATCGAAGGGAGCGGTTCCGGATAACCGGTCAAGCTGGGCATCGGGTTGTGGCAGCCAGCCTTGTGGTTCACCGTGCGGACGATGGCCGACTTGTGCATCCACTTGGCCGACTCGGGCAGGAGTTCGCAGACCTCGATTCCGGGCGCCGTTGTGGCAATCGGTTTGAATTCGCCTCCTACGCCATCGGGTGCGGCCGGTTTCAGATCGAACATGTCCTGCGTCGGGGCGCCACCCAACAGGTACAGCAGAATCACGCTCTTCGCCTTGGCTGGCCGCTGCGAATTTGCGTTGGCGGCGGCCGCCGCGGCAGTTGGCGGCAGGCCGAACAGGCCACCCAGCATGGCAAGTCCGCCGGCCTGCAGCGTTTCGCGCCGTGTGAGTCCATCACAACACTTTCGCGGACTTCCCAGCATCGTGATCATGGCATCCTCATTTATCAAAGCAACATTCGAGCAAGATGGCACAGACAACACCCATCGATCTGCGTCGATGCCGATCAGCACAATATACAAGAGATATGGTTGGCAGTGCCACTTTTCTTTCCTGTCTGGGAGGTCGAGCTTCGACCCACCGCCGGGCAGCAACGCGAACCACGAATCGCTCGAATCCAATCAACGCCAGCCAGCTTGCGTCATGCGCTACCGTCAATTCGAGCCGAAAACGGCGGTGGCCTGGGATGGACATCCAGCTAGGACGCTTCCTTCCGACTGGCTACATTGAGTCGCGTGTCGGAGCCTGTCGTTGCTTCATCTACTTGCTATTTCCGACTCGACTGGGGGCAACGCCGCATGCTCGGTGCCGCCCGGAACCAGCCGCAGCATACTGTTCAGATCGACGCGAAACACCATTCGACGAGGAGCTCCATGCGACTATTTGAAGGTACCCCGTTTGACCGGCCACCCAAGTGTGAACGGTGCGGCGAATTGGAGTCGGACTGCAACTGCCCTCCGGCGGCGCCTCCGCCGCCTCAGCGGATTGCCCCGGAAAAGCAGACTGCGAAAGTGGCCGTGGAGAAGCGCAAGAAGGGTAAGCAAGTGACGGTCGTGCGCGGGCTGCCAGCTGCGGGTAACGATCTGCCCGGACTGCTGACCCGTTTGAAGTCAAGCTGCGGCGCCGGCGGGACGGTCAGGGATGATACGCTCGAAATTCAAGGCAACCACGTCGAGCGGATTCGCGCTGCGCTCCGGGAGGTCGGCTACCGGGTCTGATGTTGTCGCAAACGGCGCCGCGCGGTGATTGGCGTGTGGTTGCCACGTTTGCGATCCAGTCATCGGCTCCCTCCAGACGAGTTGAAACCGGGCCGGAAACGGTTGTGGGGTAACGCATTACACCACTTGCTGGCGCATTTCAGCGCGTTGACCCTGGATTCTCAGGCGCGCATGGACGCATGGTCAGATTCCTGACTATAATGAAGTTGCAGAGGCTGCGTGCCTCTCTCCCCCCACGTATGGAGTGTCGGCCCCGCGCAACCGACGTCCGTAACGTTGCGGCGTCGGCGGTGTTAAATCAGTGCCGGACCGTATCCCACCTGAACCAATCCAGAGGCTAATCGCATGAAGACCAAGCTCTTTTTGGGGGTCGTCATTGTCGCGTCGGTCGTACTCCTCGGTGCTGCGTCGTGGAGCATGGTCGGCGACATGAACGGGAATGAGTCTGCTTTTGTATTGTATACGGTCACTCCATCGGATCTCCCCATTGTCGTCACCGAGCGTGGCAACCTGGAAAGTCAGTTGGAAACGACGATTCGTTGCGACGTGGAAAACTCGTCCTTCGACCGGAGCAGCCCCGGCACCCAGATCATCTTTATTGTGCCCAATGGAAGCGCCGTCAACGAAGGCGATTTGCTGGTGGAATTGGATTCCGCCTCGATCCGTGATCGGCTTGACAGCCAGCAGCTCTCGTATGACCGCTCGGTGTCGCAGTTGATTCAGGCGAAAGCCAAGTATCAGAACCAGATCACGCAGAACGAAACCGCGGAAGCGGAGGCGAGTTTGCGGGTGAAGCTGGCCGAGCTGGAATTAAAGATGTACATGGATCCCGAGAGCGGTACGTTCAAATTGGCGATGGGAGAGATCGAACGGCAGCTTGAAGAGGCGAAGAATACGATTCTGGAATCTCAAGCGGCCTTGGAGTTGCAAAAGACCGAGAAGGCAGGCATTGAAGCCCTCTTTAAACTGGGGTATCGCGGCCGCAGCGACTTGGATCAAAGTCGCTTCAAGTTCCTCCAGGCCGAGGACCGACTCGCATCTTCGGTGAATCGACTGATCGACCAGCAGGCGGGCCTCAAGCGGCTTGACACCTACGAGCGTGAAATGCAGCAACTGTCGCTCAACGGCGTCCTGGCGACGGCGAAACGCAACCTGGAACAGGTCAAGATTGACAACGAATCCCAAAAGGAGCAAGCCGACGCCGCGAGAATTGAAGCAGAGAAAGCCGAGTCCAAAGAGAAGGAGCGGCTAGAAAAGCTCACCGAGCAGCTTGAGTTGTGCAAAATCTACGCACCGCACTCCGGGATGGCCGTGTATGCCCGGGAGAATAGTCGTTATAGCAGCGACACGGAGATCGCCGAAGGTGCGACGGTCCGCCAGCGGCAGAAAATTCTCAGCCTGCCGGACCTCTCGCGGATGCGGGTCAAGACTCAGATTCACGAAGCCGTGCTGGACCAGGTTCGTGTGGATCTCCCGGTGACGGTCAAGATCGACGCGTTTCCAAATCGTTCGTACCGCGGCGTCGTCGAGCAGGTCGCGGTTGTGCCCAGTTCCAGCTATTACACGACCGTGAAGACCTACGAATGTTCGGTCAAGATCGACGAAGAGGTCGAGCAACTCAAACCTGGTATGACGGCGGTTGTTGATATTCACGTCGAAAGGCTCAAGGACATCCTGGCCGTTCCCGTACAAGCGGTGGTTCAAGTTGATGGATCCACCTGGTGCTTTTGTCAAACCGACAAAGGGATCGAACGACGTGACATCGAACTCGGCCGCACGAACGATAAATTTGTCCACGTTATGAAGGGGCTGCAGAGCGGCGAACAGGTTATCCTGAATCCGATGGCTATCAT
>JAUIHJ010000168.1 GCA_030432015.1 bacterium | reverse complement strand
GTTCCTGCATCGGGGTGTGCGATATCGCGCGACTGGATGCAGCGCTGTGACAAAACGACCACGCCGCCCGTGCCATGTCACCGCGACGCCAGGAAGCACTCAGACGATGCCGTCGGTTTCATTGGCGCGGCCGCCCGTTGTTGCTGCCTGCTACTTCAGCCCGCGATCTCTGCCTGCTACTTCAGCCCGCTACTTCTGCCCGCTACTTCAGGGTCGCTAGATAGGCCAGCAGATCGGCCACGTCTTGCGGCGTCATGTCGCGCAGTAGCAGGTCGGGCATCAGCGACCGTTGTTGCCGAACCAGCAATTCGATTCGTTCGCGCGCGACGGTGTGCCGCTTGCCCTGGGCGTCCCTTAGAACAACCTCATCTTCGGTTTGGTTCTCAATCAATCCGGCCAGCACGCGTCCATCGGTCGTTTCGAGCAAGTAGGGGACGAACTTGGGTTCCATGAATTTGGAGGGCTCTAAAATGTGTTGGAGCAACTCGGCCCGCCGATATTTCTTCCCGATTTGATCCAGGTCCGGCCCAAGTCGTTCGCCCACGTCACCGATGCGATGGCAACGTTTACACGCCGCTGCCGCGTTGTGCAAAAAGACCGCCCTGCCCCGCTCGACATCCGCCGGTAAGGCGAGCAACCCGGCTGGATCGACCTTGTCGCCGAGACGTTTTACGCGCTGAGCAACCGGCACGTACCGTTCGAAGAGATCGCGGATTTCGGCCGCGGGATGGTCTGCGGTCAGCGCCACGACCTGGCTGCGGAGCGGCGGCGAGAGGTCTCCGTTGCCAAGTCGCCTCGCCAAAGCAAGGGCGCCGCGTGTCGACGTCGTCAGACGCGTGATGGCCGCGCCACGCTGTTCGATTGATACCGCATCACGAAGTTCTTCGATTTCCCCGTCCAGGAGCCTTGTCCGACCCGGGCGCTGAGGTGGAATGCCGGCCGCATCATGGGAAGTTCCGGCGGTCGGCGTTTCCGGCATTTGGCGGATCCAGGCGTCGATCAACCGTACACCCTGGTCGTCGACGGCATGCGAACCGATGCGCGGCATGCGGCCACCTGCGAGCTTGCTCATGCGATAAAGTAGAATCGATCCGTACGGATCGCCGGGCGCGATGATGCGGGCGTCGGATATTCCGAACGTCCCTTGCGAGGGGCGCGCATCCACCAGTTTCGCTTGAGCTAGCGGGACGTCTCGCGACAAAATGATCGTGGCCACGCCGCCGGCGTTAAATTGATGGCAGTGCGCGCAGTTGACATGGAGATACGACCGAGCCCGCTCGTTGAGGTCCGCCGCTTCATCGTGCGGATTGGTTAGCGGCGCGATCTTGCGTAACGCGACCGGATCGGCGTTGAGCAGCCCCAGCCGCGCGAACGCCTCAAGTTGATTCTGTGTCCCATGCTCATACGCAGCATCGCGGTTCAACTGTTCGGCTCGCACGCCCAGCAGCGAAGCGGACTGCACGCCGAAGATCGTCGTCTTCGCCTCGACCCACGGATTGTGACACAGGACGCATTCCTGCCGAGCGGCAAACCGATAGTTCTGTTCGCGAAGGCCGCCCGTTAACGAGGGATCGCGCGTGACCAGGATGCGACTGGCGCCGTCCGCGTCAGCCAGGATCGCGTCGGTCTGCGCATCGTTCCAGAGATAGGTATAGGCGTGCCAACTGCCCGCTTCTCGGTGAAGTAGCTGCGTCTCCAGGCGTCGCGTTTCGAACGAATGGTCCGGCGCCGCGTCGCTGCGAAGATCCTCCATGCTGATTGTCTTGGCAACCACCGAGCCGTCCGGGAACTGCCAGTTTCCCTGGTCGCTAACGGTGATCTGACCAGTTCCAGGTACCGCAATGAACCGTTCAGCGCGGGTATGATCCGCCCATGATTCGACATTCACGGAATAGGGCATCACACCGGCAGCCGGCCGATGTTCGGCCACGTTGGCAAACAGACCGGTTTCGCTGAGTCGTCGCGGAAACGTAGCGCTGGTGTCTGTTGCGGCGTTTTTGGTCAGTCGAAAAACCTGGCCCTGATAGTCGAGCAAAAAAAGTTCGCCGGCCGCGTCTTCGCCAAAACCGACCAACTGTAGTGAGGTCCGTGCGAGCTCGCCGCGCCAGGTAATCTTGTTCTGTTCGAGTTTCGCGCCCCACAGGATTCCGGATTGATAGTCGCCATAAATGTACGTTCCAGCGAGTTCCGGTAGCCGTTGCCCGCGATAGACAAAGCCGCCGGTGATGGAACCGGCTTCCGAATGCGGGTGGTCTAGCGTGGGCGGCAGGATTGGTGTGGGCCCAGGCTCCTGCTCGGGACGCACCGACTGCCGGCCCTCCATGATGCTCCAGCCGTAATTGCCCCCCTTCTCGACGCGATAAATCATCTCCCACAGTTCCCATCCGACGTCCCCCACCCAGAGCTCGCCGGTCTGACGATCGAAGCTCATTTTCCAGGGATTGCGAAATCCATAGGACCAGATTTCCGGTCGCGCCCCGGCCAGGTTAACAAACGGATTGTCTGCCGGGACGCGATAAGGCTGATCGCCATCGGCGTGATCGACGTCGATCCGCAAGATCGCGGCGAGCAAACTGCTCACATCCTGTCCAACCGTCAGGCCGTCCGGTGGCGTGGGCGCCGCGGCATCGCCGGTGGAGATATACAGGTAGCCATCTGGCCCGAACTTAAGGCAGCCGCCGTTGTGGCCGCCTGACCGCCACGTCATCAAGACGCGTTCCGACGCTGGGTCGAGCGTGGGCGGATCGCTTCCCGTGATGCGGAACCGTGACACGCGCGTCCCGTCGTCCTGATTGCGGTTGATAATGTAGGTGACGTAAGCGAAGCCGTTTTGAGCGACGTGCGGGTGAAACGTCAGGCCGTAGATCGCTTGCAAGTCCGAATGGACCTGCTTGAGATCAACGAGCAAGTCAACGGCGTCGTTGTTCTGCAGAGGGTTAAACGAAAAGATCTTGCCCCCTTGCTCCGCGACAAACAGCCGGTCGCTTGCCGGCGAACTGGTAATCACCACAGGCCGCTCGAAGGTTCGCTCGGCAAACGCCAGTTCGACGTGGTACGGGGCGGGTGGCTCGGGCGAGCCAATCACGCGTGACGTCGTCCAGGCGTCGCGCCGCGCCGGAGCGGCATTGGATGCTGATGAGGATTGCGCAGCAAGCGGTCCGACGAGGAGCGGCGCGAGGCCGAGGAGCAGCACTCCCCAGAGCAGAGGACGTAAATGATGCATGCGAACTGCCTCGACATGGGGCGTTAATGGGGAATCGAAATGACGTCAGCACCCTGCCTGACGATGAACGCTGCCCGCCAGCGGTTGCAGACGTCAACGGCTGCGCGGCACGCTCGCGGCACACAATCGCCGCTCGATTGTATCAATGCGCGTTGATGGGTTAAAGCGAATTGACTAAGATTGCCGGCTACCGTCGACCTGACCGGCGGGTTCTTCATGCGGCGAGTTCTCCCTGCGGCGAGGTCAACGATGCTGAACATTCAAGGAACCCCCCAACGTCTGTGTAACGGCCTGACGCGACGCGATCTGTTGCGAGTCGGTGGTGCGGGGCTGTTCGGAACTAGCTTGACGAAGTTGCTGGCCGCCGAAGATGCCGGCAGCGTTATTCAGCCGCGCGCCAAGTCGGTGATGTTCTTGTTTCTATTTGGCGGGCCGAGCCAGTTGGAAACATTTGACATGAAGCCGGACGCGCCGAGCGGTATTCGTGGACCGTTCCAGCCGATTGCGTCAAGAACACCCGGCTTGCAGGTTTGCGAACACCTGCCGAAGTTGGCCGCGCTATCGGATCAGCTCGCGGTCATTCGCACGTTGAACCACAGCCAGAATGATCACAACGCGTGCCATTATATTCAGACTGGTCACCCACTGCCGCCCGCCGAGCGTGGTGCGGCGCAAGTCAATGCGACGGTGAAAGATTGGCCCGCCATCGGTTCGGTGGTGGAATACCTGGATCGGCGCGCAGATATCGCAAAGCCGGTTGATCAACGCCGGGATTTTCCCAGCTATGTTTATTTGCCCAATCCACTCGGCCACATTCAGGGCTATGATCGATCGGGCCAATACGGCGGTTGGCTGGGCCGGCAATTCGACGCTCTCGCCACACGGATCAGGAAGAAGGACAAGGCAGATAATCCCTACTTTCGCGCATGTGCCGAGTCTGAATTGGATTTCCGCGTGCAAGGTTGCGATGCGTACGAAGACCTAACGCTGGACCGTACCGTAGGCCGCGTCAGTCTGCTTGAGCAATTCGATGCCGGGCGGCGGGCATTGGATCGCACGCGTTCGGTACGTGCGTATGATCGTTTGCGGGCGCGGGCGGTCGATCTGGTGACGTCGGAAAAAATGCGGTTGGCATTCGACCTGCGCCGCGAGTCGCCAGATTTGCGCGATCGATATGGCCGACATCTGTTTGGCCAGTCGGCATTAATGGGACGGCGAATGTTAGAAGCCGGAGCTCGCTTCGTAACGGTGCTGTGGGATTGCCCTGACGGTTATAGTTGGGATAGCCACCGCCATTCTGACGACGTGCGTCAACACCTCCTGCCGGGTCTGGATCAGGCCTTCTCTGCCTTGCTGACGGACATGAGCGATCGGGGGCTGCTGGACGAGACATTGATTGTCTGCGTCGGCGAAATGGGTCGCACCCCCAAGCCCGATACGCCGCAGTGGGGGCGTGGCCATTGGAGCCATTGCTTTCCCGCCGTCCTGGCGGGGGCAGGGATTCGAGGCGGCCTCACGTACGGTCGCTCCGACAAGGATGCGGCTTATCCAGCGGATGACCCGGTCAGCCCCGAAGATCTCGCTGCGACCGTGTTTCATGCGCTGGGCATCTCGCCCGAGACGCGTATTCTGGATGGGCAAGGGCGACCGGTTACCGTCGCAGGCGACGGGCAACCCCTCGTTGAACTCTTCGGTTAACGCCACTCCTTCGGACCGCGGCAACTTCATCGCGATTCGCCGAAGTCCATGCGCGAAAGGCACGCACGTGAATTCCGCGTCGCCCACACGCGCTTGCCTGGTGATGACGTTTCGCATGGAGTGCCCCGGACACGATTCAGAACTTTCGCGAAAAAAGTTCTCCGCCCGCGTGACATTTCGATCGTGGTTCATCCCAACACGGTAGAGACGCCAGGTCAACGAGTCGCCAACCCTTGTCGCGAAGTGACGCTCGACGGCCTGCAATTCCCGTGTTACTGCGGTACTCACCGCCGATGGAACCAGAGGAGCACAACTCATGTCGCGCAAACGAATCGGACGTCGTCGGAAATCTTCACAGCGAACGAAGAGGTCATCGGAGCGCAGTTTGCGACTCGAATCCCTTGAAACGCGGACGCTCCTCGCGGCCGACTTCTTTCACCTGCAGAATCCAATGGACTCGGCGGATGTCAATGGCGACGGCGAAGTCGCCCCGATCGACGTGCTGACCATCGTCAATGAGATCAATTCGCCCGGCCGCGACCGCGGCGAGCGGCAGGTCTTCTTCGATGTCAACGGCGATGCCCAGCTAACGCCGTTCGATGCTCTGGCGGTGATGAATCGCCTCAACCGCCGCGGCAGCGAACTTTCGAGCCCGGATTCAGCAACTGGTGATCCGGCAGCGCGCGACCGACCTGGCGGGGATCGACCGGACGGGCCAACCCTGGAGTTTGAAAATCGGACGCTCGATGGCACGGGGAACAACTTGACCAACCTCGATCAGGGAGCCGCGGAAACCAACCTGATTCGGTTCGGATACCCGGCCGTTTACCCCGATGGCCACGGCGATGTGCTTGAGACCGTCGACCAGCCCAATGCCCGCGATGTCAGTAACCTGATTAATGACCAGGACGAGAGCATCGTCAACGACCGCCATTTGACGGATTGGATTGTACAGTGGGGGCAGTTTCTCACGCACGACCTGGATTTAACCGGCAACGGCTCCGCCTTCAATGAATTGTCGGATGGGACGACGGGCGAATTTAGTATCGCAGTGGATGATCCCCAAGATCCAATCGGCCCCAATGCGATTCCATTCAATCGATCTGCTTTCGATCCAGCGACCGGCACGCCGGATCTCGTCGATTCGGACTTTGGGCCTCGAGCAAACTGGCGGGAGCAGATTAACAGCGTGACATCCTACATCGACGCTTCCAACGTTTATGGATCGGACGACGCGCGCGCCGCGGCCTTGCGGTCGTTTGAAGGCGGGCGGTTGTTGGTGTCGGACGACGGTCTGCTACCGCAGAACACGGATGGCCTGCCCAACGATGATCCGTTTCATTTGGGCGAAGCCCTGTTTGTGGCCGGAGACATCCGCGCCAACGAACAGGTCGGGTTGACCGCGACGCATACGATCTTTGTTCGCGAACACAACCGCCTGGCTGGCTTGATTCAAGAGCGGGCCCCAGATCTTTCCGACGAGGAAATCTACCAGCTGGCCCGTAAAATTGTGGGCGCTGAGATGCAGGCCATCACGTACAACGAATTTCTCCCGGCCCTGTTGGGTGACGAGGCGCCAAGCGCCGATGCGGCCCGGTATGACGAAACGGTTGATGGCTCGATCACCAACTCGTTCGCGACCGCCATGTTCCGATACGGCCACAGCATGCAATCTTCGGAGCTTCTGCTGGTCGACGACACGGGTGAGAACGTCGGCAGCCTGAGTCTCAGTGAGGCGTTCTTTGACCCAACGATCTTGGGGGAAAACCCCGAAAACGTTGACCTGATTCTCAAAGGCCTGGCAACGCAGGAGGCGCAAGAGAACGACGCGCACCTGGTGGACGAGATTCGCAACTTCCTTTTCGGACCACCGGGCGCCGGCGGATTGGATCTGGCGGCGCTGGACATCCAGCGTGGTCGCGACCACGGCCTGCCGGACTTTAACTCACTCCGCGAATTCTACGGCCTGGAGCGTGTTGAAGCGTTTGACGAAATCAGTTCGGACGCGGAAGTGCAGGCAGCCCTGGAGCAACTCTACGGTGATGTCGATAACATCGACGCCTGGGTCGGCGGGATTGCCGAAGATCATCTGGAAGGGACCAGCGTGGGTGCGACCGTTAACGCCGTCGTGGCAAACCAGTTCGTGCGGCTTCGCGATGGCGATCGTTTTTTCTTCACCCATGACCCGGCCCTGCAGACGCGATTCGTCCGCGAGATCATCGACTTGAATTCGATCACGCTGGCTGACATCATTCGCAGCAACACGGGGATCACCGACATTCAGGACAACGTCTTCTTTGAACCTGGTGTCCTGATTCACCAGGCGAACCGCCACCCGGCGGATGTTGTCCTGGCGTCCCGCGACGACACCGTCTCCATCCTGCCGGGACGCGGCGGCGAACGACTGGACAGCCGTCTCATTAGCGACCTCTCACAGGTCATCCTCGTCGGCACCGATGGGCGGCAGACGGATCGTTTCGTCCTGGACGCCAGCGTGACGTCGCAGTCGCTGGACGTGGAGATTCAGGTCATTGGCGGTGAAGGCCGTCGCGATGTCCTCGTTGTTCGTGGTGGAGAGGGGCTGGACAGGATGGTGGTCGATGGCAATGAACTGATCATCAACGACACGCGAGTCGCGCTGGATGGGGTTGAACTGCTGCAGATCGACCTGGGGGGTGGCGAGGATGACCTGGAGATCCTGAGCGCCGGTGACCTGGAAATCGATATCGTAGGTGGCGGCAGCGGCGGCGGGCGAGACGGCCGTGGTGGTGGACGCCGCTAGCGGCGGAACCCGCGGATCCTTAATCGTCGCATCTCATCGCAGAAGCAGGGGCGCTTGCGGCCACTTCACCAATCCGTCGCTGTGACCGCGGCGGGTTGGGTTGGCCGCGGGTGACTCCTCACCAAACCGCCGATCGTTTGCGAAGCCACCGACTCCGCTGCAAACTGCGGGTTTCGGCGGTGGTTCGGCCGCTCCAGCTTGCCTCGTTTGGGGCAGCGTCAATAATTCGTTGCCGCCGGCCGTTCGGTCGTGTCAACTCTGACAGCGGCGGGCATGAAATAGAAGGAGGGAGATCGTTCTTATGGTGAGTGTTGCCGACAAGGATTCGTCGTGCCGCGTCGAAGGACGCTCGGAACGCCTGATCGACGACGTCCGCCGCGGAGTTTCGGTCCGTCGAGCGACCGACCAGCGGCTGGGTGAGTTGCTCGAGTCCTACCGAAACTATCTCAGTCTGCTCGCGACCACGCAAATCGACGACAAGCTGCGGGCCCGGCTCAGCCCTTCAGATCTGGTCCAGGAAACGATGCTCGGCGCGTACCGCGACTTCCCGCAGTTTCGCGGCAAGAGCGAACGAGAGTTGCTGGCGTGGTTGCGGCAGATTCTCATCAATCGCTTACACGCTTTTGTGCAGAAGAACGTGCTGGCCGCGAAACGCGATGTACGACGTGAATTTTCGCTCGAGACCATCGGGGCGGCCCTGGCGCGTTCTTCGGCCAACCTGCAGGCTGGGTTTGTGTTGGCCGACCAAGGGCCGTCGCCTGGCTCGGAAGTGATCCGCCGTGAAAACGCCGTGCAGCTCGCCGATCATCTGGCAGCGATGACTCCCGTTTACCGGGACGTGATCGTCTTGCGTAATCTGCAGGGTCTGCCGTTTGACCAGGTCGCCCGCCGGCTGGATCGTACAAGTGGCGCGACCCGGATGTTGTGGCTGCGTGCGATCAAGCAGTTGCGTGAACTGATGGACCCCCAGGGTCAGGCGGACGTCCGATGAGCACGCGGTTCGACGTCGACGCATCAGAATTCGATGATCTCACGGTTGGCCAACAACAGCAACTCTCCGAATTGTTGGACGCGTACCTGGCGAGCCTGGAATGTGGGGAGCCGTTGGATCGCGCACAACTGGTGGCGGGGCACCCCGAGTTGGCCGGCCCGATCCGAGCCTATCTGGCGAGTCTCGAGTTTCTGCAAGACGCGGCCGCCGGCTTCGTGCCAGCGGCCTTGTCGCCAGACTTGCAATTGCCAGGCGGCGACGACGTCTCCGCGGAGGCAGGAACGTTTTCCAGCCAGCAAGGAGTGGCTGCCGGTCAGCAAGGGGCTGGCCACGCGTCGGTTGACGAGCGGCGGATTGGCGATTTTCGCGTCCTCGATGAGATCGGGCGCGGCGGCATGGGCATCGTCTACGAAGCCTGGCAACTTTCGCTCGATCGTCGCGTGGCGTTGAAGGTTCTCCCCTTTGCGTCGCTGCTGGACGGCAAGCAGATTGCGCGGTTTCGTAACGAGGCGCAGGCGGCAGCACGACTCCACCATCCCAACATCGTGCCGGTCTTTGCCGTCGGCACTGACCGAGGCGTGCACTACTACGCGATGCAATACGTCGATGGCCAACCGCTGGACCGCGTGATTGCCGCGCTGCGTCAGCGCGGCCGGATTCCTGCTCAACAGACGCGCGAGGCCGACGCCGCCTTCGTCGATCCAACCGAGGCGGAAGGTAAGGATCCAATCGTCGGTAGTCCAGTCGTCGGCAGTTCGGAGACTGGTCGATTGGGCTCCGGTCCCCAGCTTCGAGACGTCTTGACGACGACCTACCAGTACGACGCCGCCGCTTATTTTCAGCATGTCGCGCGGTTGGGTGTGGATGCTGCGCTGGCGATCCATGCAGCACACGAAGAAGGCATCGTCCATCGCGATATCAAGCCGTCGAACCTGTTGCTGGACGTGGATGGGAAGGTGTGGGTTGCGGACTTCGGTTTGGCCCGGTGCCGCACCGATTCGAATTTAACGGGCTCAGGTGACTTGGTCGGCACGATGCGCTACATGAGCCCGGAGCAGGCCCGCGGTAGCGGGGCCATCGTCGATCATCGCACTGATGTTTATTCGTTGGGAGCCACGCTTTATGAACTGCTGACGCTCCGCCACGCGGTGCGCGGCAAGGACGCGGCGGCCATCGTTCGTCGGTTGGACCAAGACGAGCCACATTCGCCCCGCCAGTGGGATGCGAAGATACCCGTTGATCTGGAGACCATTGTTCTCAAGGCGATCGCCAAATCGCCCGCTACACGATACGCGACCGCGCAGGCATTGGCCGAGGACTTGCATCGATTCCTGGCAGGGCAGCCGGTTCGTGCTCGACGCCCGACCCTCTCAGATCGCTTGGGCAAATGGGTGTTGCGACATCAGCGGGCAGTTGCGGTCGCCCTCTTGGTGATGCTGTTTTCGGTTGTGGGGCTGGCGATCGGTACGGCCCTCCTGTCGCGTCAGGGCCGTCGGACCGCGCACGCATTGGCCGCTGCCCAGGAGAATTACCAACAATACCGACGTCAGTTGGCTCGGACCACCAACCACCTGGCGATGCTGAAGGAGCAGCAAGGCGATGGGCGAGGCGCGGCGGCAGCGTTTGGCGAAGCAGCCCGGCTCCAGCGCGAAATCCTGGCGGAAGATCCCCGCGACGAAGCGACTCTGCGTGACCTGGCCGCCACGCTCAACAACCTGGGTTTCTTTCGCAGCCGTCGTGATACCGAGGGCGCCACCAGAGCATATGGCGAAGCGATTGACGTACTCCGGCGGCTGGCCGAGTTGGCGCCGGCGAACCCCGATGTCCAAATCGAACTCGCTTTGGCCATTAGCAATCTGGGTTCCCATTGTCGGCGGACCGGTAATCCGGGTCGCGCCGTCGCGTTGCTTCGCGAAGCATGTGGCCGCTTCCAATCGTTGAACACGACCGCAGCCCTGCGCGCACGCGATCCACATGATCTGGCCGTCTGCTACAACAATCTGGGCATGGCAGAGTCGGATCTGAATCGGCTTGATGCCGCCGAGGCGTCGTTGCGGGTCGCCCTGCGCGCGGCACAAGCCTCGTCAGCGGGCGAAACGCTGGTCTCCGCAGCGCCGACCCGAGCTGCCGAACCATCGAGCCTGGATCGTCCGTCGGTGGGTCCCATGGTATCGGCGGCGCGGCAAAGTGCGATGGGCGGGATCTATTTCAACCTGGGCATCGTCCAGGAAAAGCAGGGACGGCTGCGCGACGCAGCGGAAAGCTTCGCCTGGGCGGTCCGCCTCCAGGGCGACGCGCATCGGCAGGCGCCGCACGTCGGTCGGTTCTGCAGACTGCTCGATCGACACTACGTTCATGGCGGCAAGGTCCTGCGGCAACTGGGCGATTTCCAACAGGCCGCCGCGTGGACCTCGGCACGTCAGGCGTTATGGCCGCAGGACCCGCGACACTTATGGTCCGTCGCGGAAGAGTGGGCAGCGTTGGCGAACGCCGCCGCGGATCGTGGAAGCGATCCCGCTACGATCAGGCGGGGACTTGCCGCCGAGCAGCATCAGGCGGAGGCGATGACCACCTTGCGACGAGCGATTGCTTTGGGGCTGACGCCTAATCAGGACATGGTCGACACCGAACTGGCCAATCTTTCCAGGGAGGCGGACGATGTTCGAGCGTGGTTTGCGACCGCCACGTCAAGCTCCTAAGGGGAACGCAATTCCATCGCGGTGATTCACCAGACAGACAGGCAGGCAGGCGGGAAAAACGTTGTCGGGCGACGCCATGCACAACGACGTGGCGCTGTCCACTAGATTCGGAACAGGGGATAAGGATGTTGGATTCGAAATGCGGGCGTGCTCTCCGGAAAGCGTTGACGCAAGGCGCGCGGAAGCGGAGGACGCGGCAACTGCGCTCACGCCGTCGACTTGTCATCGAAGCGCTTGAAGCACGTGCCTTGTTAACGGCATTTACTTCGCTGTCGTCCGCAGCGCCGGCTCCGCCCCAGGAACAAGGGCATCGCCCTCCCGAGCATCGTGTTGAGGGGGGCGCGCACGACCGACACCGCGGGGCTCAGCAGGTTCAACCTCGCGATCACGTACAACATGGAGGCGACGCGCGTTCTCACCGAGATCCGCCTCCTTCCGCCGATCATCACGATCGACCTCAGCCTCCACTTCATCGACAGGACACGCGGCCCGAGCGGACGCCGCCTCCGCCACGACCGCTCGTTCTTCCTTCCCCGCCAACAGGTGGAAGTCTGGCGACGGAGATTATCAACCCGCCGGTCGCTGAAACGATTCCCGGCGAGCAGGACTCGACTTCGAACTTCAACAGCCGCGTGCCAACGGTACTCAGTCCTCCAGAACCGTTGCGCGGGACGCCGCCGCCGTCAACTTTGACGCCGT
>JAUIHJ010000167.1 GCA_030432015.1 bacterium | reverse complement strand
AGCCCCAGGCAGATTGCCGGGAACCACCGCTGCCATTGCAACGGTTGCGGCCCACCTGCGCGGCGGCCATCAAGCTCGACCGACAGTGGATGCGACGACTCGATTGATTGCCGGTGCGGCGAATTGGTGATTGGGACCATCATGCGCCTGGATTCGATTTCAATTCGACGTTGAGTTCTCCACCCGATTCGGGCACGTCCAAAACCAGAGGTGACTGATCTGAACTGTAGATGGCCGGAATCCCCGACGCTCCACCGTCCATCCCTGGAGCGATGGCCGCAGCCGGTTCGTCGCCCGTATCCTCTCCCGCGACGACGTCTCCGGAAAATGTCGCCGCAAAGACCATGACGCGATATCGGCCTGGCGGAATCCCGGGATAATCGCGCGTGGCCCCCGGAATCATGGCGTTCAACGAGTACTTGCCATCCGCATCCGATGAGCCTCCGGCGCCGTTCCCTGCCGTGCCATCAATCGGCGAAAACATCAAACTCTTGTTCGCCAGAGGCTTACCGTCCAGCGTCACGACCCCTTCCACCTGCGCCAACCTGGGACCTGAACCACCGCAGCCAGATAGCAGCAGTAAACCCAATGCCGCGTTGGTCAAAAGCGAGCGAAGCCGCACCGTATCGTTCCAAGTCGTCAACATCTGAAGCTATCTCCAATGCGAATAGGTGGCAACGCGCGGCTCGATCGATGTATGACGGATACCTGCGCCGAGGTGCCGACCAAGGGGGCGATTGACTACGGCAAGTCCACAACTTCACCGTCGGACATACGCGACAGGTTGTTGAGCATCGACTTTTGAATCGTATCGGAAACGAACCGCACCGATCCATCGCCAAGGGCGAATTGGCAACCGCCTGGGTGAAGGCTCGCAGCAGCCGACCACCACGTTCGCGTCCGCCCTCGTTGCGGTGAGTAGGGTGGACTTTGCCAGGTGGGATGAACCCAAGGCATATGCCAGAGATTGATACCCGCATCACTTGCACTCGGGTAGGGATCGACGCCCGTCATGACCCAGCCGCGATACGCCCAGGCGAACGAGCGTCCGTTCTCGTGCCACTTGGTCGTCTCCCCCAGCATGAACGTGTTGGTGAGGCCATCGGTCACGGCCGCGAACCGGTTGGCGCTTTCTTCGCCAAACATGCGTTTATCAATTCCGCTGTTTGCATAGCTATTGCAATTTGAGAAATCAGTGAAGGCCGAAGTGATAAAGTCGTAGTTGGTCGCAGCGCCCGTGAAGCCAGGCGCCGGCCCATAATGCACGCCGACCAGCGTGCGCGTCTTGGGGCCGTTATTGTCCGAGGGACAGAGAAACACACTCAGGACAGTTTGCGAGAGATCCGCATTGCCATTTGTGGTCGGATCACCCACGACCGTGCCGGCGGAACGAATATTGGACGCGGAATACGCTTCCGAGTGGTTAAACTTGTCGTACAGCGATTGCTGCTCCAGAAATGGCAAGATCCCGACCAGGCCATTGGAGTTCTTCACCTCGCCGTTGGCTGGAGTACCGTTGCACATACCATATCCACGTCCGGCAGCCGGTAAACTCCGGTACGTGTCATGATAATTGTGCACCGCCAGGGCGATCTGTTTCATGTTGTTGCTGCACTGCATCCGCCGAGCGGCTTCGCGTGCCGATTGCACAGCAGGCAACAACAAGGCGACCAGAATGCCAATAATGGCGATGACGACCAACAGTTCGACCAACGTGAACGCAGTGCGTCTTGAAGTCATCACATTCGTCCTCCCATGTCCTTTGATTCGAAGAAAACAACGGAACCAGCAAGGTCATTAAGCTCGTCCCTCGAGGACCGCCTAAAGCTCATACTACCAGGACTGGCTGGCCCCCGCACGAGTGTGAACAACCACGTATCGCAGGCCTCGATCTTGGAATGGCCAGCCGAGCATGATTCATCTAAACTTCGCGGCACAACGCCAGCGCCCGTACCCCGATCATACTTGACGGCTTTCACTCACTACTTTCGTCATTCAGGTGCCGCAATCCCGTGAAGAACGAACGTCCACATAGTTGGCGGGCTGATGCCCTGACGATACTCTGCGGCATCAGTATGGGGTGCGCCGATGTCATCCCGGGCGTCTCCGGCGGTACGGTGGCGCTAATCCTGGGGATCTACAAACGTCTGGTAACCGCCATCAGCCGTTTTGATCGTACTTTTGCTGGCCAGGCCAAGCGACTCCAATGGAGTGCCGCGGCAGAGCACATCGACGCGCGATTCCTGTTCTTTCTCGCCGGCGGCCTGGGTACGGGCGTGATCGTCATGAGCCTGTTAGTCAACCGGTTGTTGGCCGATCCGCTGGCCCGCTCGCTCACCTTCGCTGCGTTCTCAGGCATGATCCTGGCGTCATCATTCTTGATCGCGGCCATGATTCGGCCGACAGGCCAACAACGACCCTATTGCGTGTTGTTGGGATTGATTGGCGTGGGCGTCGCCTGGTGGGCCTCATCGTTAACGCCTGCCGGCGATGCCGGTTCGCCGAGTTTCCTGTGGCTGTTCTTCTGCGGCAGCATCGCTATCTGCGCAATGATTTTGCCAGGAATCAGCGGCGCGCTAATGCTCCTGGTCCTCGGCGTCTACGCCCATCTTACGGAAGTTCCGCACAATCTCCTGCATGGCGAAGCACGTCTGCACAATCTGCTGGTCCTGGCGACCTTCGGCTGCGGCTGTGCCCTGGGCCTGCTTTCGTTCAGCAAGATTCTCAAGTGGCTGCTTGCGCGCCATCACGCACTCACCATGTCACTGCTCTGCGGCTTCATGTTGGGCGCGCTGCGAAAACTGTGGCCGTTCCAACAGGACCTGACACCGCAGATTGAGAAATTCAAACACAAGCAGTTCACGCTCGTTTGGCCCGAGGTCGTGGACGCGAAGCTCTGCGCCGTCGTGGTGGCAGCCGTTGTCGCTGGCGTCGCGGTTTTGGCCGTTGATCGAGCTGTGCGCAGCAGCCGGAACCGCGACAGCTCAAGCACCTGAGCGCCCGGAATCGTTCATCAATTCCGTAAACCGCCAGCTCTGCTGGTGCGAAGCCAGGAAACGTGCCGGTTCATGAAACACACTCGCCTCGACCGCTCTTACGCTGCGTTCGTTCGCCGCGTCTGCAGCATTTTGGCGACGCGAAGATTCCTGTCGCCGCGGCTTCGCACTCAGACCATAAAGTTCCGGGCTCGGCCCGCGGCGATCGACTGACCCACTTCCGGCATGCAGCAACGCGCTCTGCCAACCGGAGCCGGCGAGTGAATCCTTGAGGTATTGCCGCTCCACTCACTGGCACTTCGGCTGGTCTCGCGCGGGCTTCACTGGGAGGTCGACCTCAAGGTCCCAGCTTGGCCGTAGGTGACTGACGGTCCTAACGAACGATCGCCGACTCGTCTTCCGCGGTCGTGGTGCCGACCGCTTCGCCTGCGTCTGCATCGTCCGCCCGCTCGTCAACAACCGCCACCGGTGTTTCCGATTGGAACATGTCTTCGCGAATGCTGTTGCTGCTTAAGTGTCCGACCGTCCAACTCGATCCTGGCGGTCGCAGGGCAACTTCAACGGTGTAATTGAAATTGGACTCCATCGTCCAGACCTGATCTAAGTGCGTGTCATAAGCGAGCATCATGAAGGTGTGGCCAGGGATGCGCACATAGTCGGCATGGATGGCCTCTTGCTCGGCCAAGTCCGCGACGTCATAACCGCCATGGTAGCGGTCAAAAAGCATACCGGGGTCGGCATAGCCATAGGACGCCCCTTTCGTGCAACTACCGGTTGCCCAGCAATAGTACGCGTGACAGTCCAGTGGGCTGTTTTCGTCGCGTTGCCAACCGCGTTCCGTGTAGTAGAACTCCTTGAAGGTCCGCATCACGATGTGGTGACGCGCCTTAGCAAGCTGCGTGTCCCCGGAGGTAGCCACGTAGTACGGACCACGCAGTTGCCCCCAGGCGGTGTCCGTACCGTACTTCGGTGCGCGGCGATGCAACACGACAAACGCTCGATAAACCGACTCCGGCGAAACCAGTAGTCCATCTTCCGGCGTCTGTGCAGGTGATTTTTGAGTGGCGTCGCCGTCGGCCGACACTTGGACCGGACTTGCAGCGGAATCGGTCGCTGCCGCGTCCTTCTGCACGCCCCCACTTTGCTCAACACCTTGCCGGCCTGCGGCCTGCCCCAGCTCTTGGTCGTTGGCGATTTCAAAGACGCCCAGCCGTGATTCGCTGTCCTCGATTTCCTGCAGGGTCACCGGCACGAAGACGGTCCGTTCATGCTCCGAGTTACTCAGATCGGTCAAGCGAACTTCCGCGACCAGCGGTTCGTCCGACGCCAGAATCGCTTCGTCGTAGATCTCGACAAAAATTCGTACCCGGTCCGTGAAGGCAACTTCTTCGCGGCGAGCGCGGTTGTAGTTGTAGACCGCACCGATCTCAGAGTATTCCGCAAGTGCGGCCGGATTCTTCAGCGCGACCTGAACAGGCCCGCCGCCACCATAGTAATAGTAATTGCGACGACGCCAGGGAACTCCGTGGGCACAGTCTTCGACAATCAAGACCAGTGCCAGAAACGCCAGGAGTAACAGGGAGAGTCTGCGAAACATCATGGATACCTTTTCGACAGTTGTGGAAGGAGTCGAGTTGTGAGCAAGAGGGTCGGCCCATGCAGACCCATTCGTGCTCGACGCATCATGTATAGGAGTGAAATACAGGCGTGGTGTGGTGGTCGTGGGACGGCGAACCGTTGTCAGGTTGACCGTCGCTCAAGTTGACCGTGTGCCTGTATTGCGAAGGCATGCAAGTAGCTGGGAAAACTACACGATTTGTTCGCGAGCAGAAAGGGGGTGGTATGGAAGGCATGCGAACTGTGAGCGAACATTGACGTCTAGTCAAAACCGGCAGGTTTTAGCGGAAATCGCGAGACCGCTGTCCTACTGCTGCCAAACGGTCGGTCAGGTCTTCGAGCCTCTGCACCACGACATGAATGGTTTCGTTTTTCCGCTCTAACTTTCCGTGCGCAATCATCGCGATTGCTCGACGCGCGACCTTATCGTATCGCTCCCAGACGTCTTGTTTTATCACCAGGTTAGCTGTACCAGTCTCATCTTCCAGCGTGACGAACGTGATTCCTTTCGCGGTGCTTGGTCGCTGTCGCATCAACACCAATCCCGCCACACGAGTGGTACGATTGGCTGGCGCAATCCGTAATTGGTCTGCGGTGACAACTTGGATGGAAGCGAGTTTCTCCCGGAAAAACGCCAGAGGATGTTGCCGCAAACTCAGCCCTGCCGTTCGATAATCGGCAAACACCTCCTCCTGTTCGGTGAGTTGGGGCAGCTCTGGGGTCGGAGAATCTTCGGCAGGGCACCCAGCCAACAGGGGAAGATCCTGCGGCTTGCGGGTTTGGTCGAGGGCTTGCCACAGGGCGCTCCGTCGATCCAGCTGAAGCGACCCGAACGCATCGGCGTCGGCGAGCCGTTCCATTGCAACCTGCCCCAAGCCGCTGCGACTCGTCACGTCCGCCATGGACCGAAAGCGTCCTTTCTGACGCGCGGCGACCAGCGCTTCGGCCACCCCCTGCCGCAATCCTTGCACCAACCGCATCCCCAACCGCAAGTCCAGGCGTGGCGCCGCGGTTCCGCCGGCAGGGCGTGGTTCCAGCGTGCAGTCCCAGTCGCTGTGGTTGACGTCGATCGGCAGAATTTCAACGCCGTGATTCTGCGCATCGCGAATCAGTTGGGCAGGTGCGTAGAAGCCCATCGGCTGGCTGTTGAGCAATGCCACGGTAAAGGCCGCCGGATGGTAGTGTTTGAGCCAGGATGACACGTAGCTGAGAATGGCAAAGCTGGCCGCATGCGATTCGGGAAAACCGTATTCACCGAACCCGCGAATCTGTTCGAACAGCCGGTCGGCAAATTCGGTCGAGTGCCCTCGGGCCAACATGCCTTCGATGAGCTTTTTGCGAAAGCCATCGATCAGTCCAGGCCGCCGCCAGGCTCCCATGGCCCGCCGCAACTGGTCAGCTTCTCCCGGCGTAAATCCCGCGGCAACCACAGCCAACTGCATGGCCTGCTCTTGGAACAGGGGAACCCCCAGCGTGCGTTCCAGGACTTTGCGGATGTCGTCATTGGGGTACGTCACTTCCTCTTCACCACAGCGCCGCCTCAGGTACGGATGCACCATCTTGCCTTGAATCGGACCGGGTCGCACGATCGCCACTTCGATCACCAAATCGTAAAATCGCCGCGGGCGCAACCGCGGCAGCATGCTCATTTGAGCTCGACTTTCAATCTGAAACACGCCAATCGTATCCGCCCGGCTGATCATGTCGTAGACGGCGGGGTCATCGGGACGGATACTCGCGATCGTGATCCGTTGGCCAGTGTGCTGTTGCAGCAGGTCGAAACACTTGTGAATTGCCGTCAACATCCCCAGGCTAAGACAATCAACTTTCAAGATGCCCAGCGTCTCCAGATCGTCCTTATCCCACTGAATGACCGTTCGGTCGGGCATCGCGGCATTCTCGATCGGCACCATTTCACACAGCGGCCCCTCCGTAATCACCATTCCTCCGACATGCTGCGACAGGTGACGCGGAAAACCCAGTAGCTGCCCGACTAAAACACGGAGTTGCCGGCCCAGCCGGCTTTCTGGATCGATACCACTTTGCCGGCAGCGCTGGGCGGACACGGTCTGGTCGCTACGCCAATCCGTGTTCTTGGCCAAGGCATCGACACGGTCGGGCGACAGGCCGAGCGCCTTGCCGACATCACGGATCGCCGAGCGAGGCCGGTAGGTGACCACCGTCGCGGCAATTCCGGCCCGGTGTCGACCATATTTTTGATAGATGTACTGCAAGACCTCTTCGCGCCGCTGGTGCTCGAAGTCCACATCGATGTCCGGCGCTTCGTCACGCTCTCGGCTGACAAACCGTTCGAACAGCAGATTCGACTCCATCGGGTCGACGGCGGTCACGCCCAGGCAATAGCAGACGGTCGAATTGGCGGCCGAGCCACGCCCCTGACAGAGGATGTCGCGTGAACGGGCAAAGCAGACCAGATCATAGACCGTCAGAAAAAACGCTTCGTATCGCAAGTCATGAATCAGCAGCAGTTCATGCTCTAATTGCGCAGCGACCTTCTCCGGGATCTGCCCGTAGCGTTGTTGGGCCCCTTCCCAGGCAAGACGGCGCAAATATTCCAGCGGCGTTTCTCCTGGTGGCGACAGTTCCCGCGGATACTCGTAACGCAGTTCCTCCAAAGAAAACTGACAGCGGTCGGCCACCTCCAACGTGCGTTCAACCGCCGCGGGAACACGCGCGAACACCGCCTGCACTTCAGCCAACGTACGCAAATGACGTTCGGCATTGGGCAGCAAGTGTTGGCCGAGTTCCGCGACGGTGCTCCCGCGCGCAATGGCGGTCAACACATGCTGCAGCGGCATCCGCGCAGGCACGTGGTAATGCACATCGCCAGCGGCGACCAGTGGCACCCGCGTGACCTGCGCCAGCTGGAGCAAACCGTCCAAGCGCCGCTGGTCGGCGGTGCCGTAATGAAGTTCGCCCAGCAGATAACAGCGGTCGCCAAAGATGTCGCGATAAGTGTGGACGGCCGGCGTCAGACCGCTGGCCGTTTCGCCCGCATCGGTTGCCTGCCCCGGTACGATCGACGCCAGCAAGCCGGCCTGATGTTCTCCGATATCGGCGACGGTCAGTTCGCAGCCGCCTTTGCCGGTTCGCCTCCGTCCGATGGTCAGCAAACGAGACAGGCGGCCATAAGCGGCGCGGTCGGTGGCCAACAGGACAACGGGCGGCCCATCGACCGGAGTAACCTCGGCACCATACAGCAACTTCAAACCACTTTCTTTGGCGGCCGCATAAGCACGGGCCAGGCCGGCCAAACTGTTACAGTCCGTGATGGCCAGGGCCGCATATCCCAGCTCAACGGCGCGGCCAACCAGTTCGTCCGCATGCGAGGCACCTTCCAGAAATGTAAAATTCGTGCGGCAGTGTAGTTCCGCATAAGGCCAGATGCCGCATGTGGAACGGGGCGCAACAGCCCGTACCGGGCCTGCTTGCTGGGGACGTCGTTTCGGGAGATCGGGCGGTTCAGGCATGACGACTTAGTCGAACACTCCATGCAACCGCCAACGCCGTTCCGCCAGACAGCGGAACAACCAAAAGCGACGCCCCTCTGCGGTCTCGACACGGTAGTAGTCGCGACGGATCCCCCGCTGTCGCCACCATCCCGTTTCAATTCGCTCGGGCCCCCACTGCCGCGCAACGTCATGGTGAGTTCCCAGGTAACAAAAACGAAGTGGTGGGCCATCCGGCGCCACGGCCAGAACCTCCAGCAACTGCGGCGGATCCAACAGTTGCAACGGCCGATCCAACAGACCACCAACCGGCTGCTGCGCCGCGGCCGTGCGCCCCCTCAAGCCGCCGTCAACCAGGGGAACATCGCGAAAGCCGCGTTCCGGCTGAGCATCCCGCTGCAGCACGCAACGCACAACCGCCGCGCGGCCCAACTGGCTGGCCAGGCAATCAACCAACGTCGCGATCTGAGGGGAATCAACGTTGCGCTGCGGTTGATCGAACAGTTCCTGCTGCCGCACCTGCAGGCGTGCGTGGTGGCTGGCGCACAGCGAGACGCGGATGGCCGGACCTGGTAACGACAGCCGTTGAAACTGCGTTTCGACCAGCCGCCAGATGTGTTCAGCATCCGTGCTGGGCCGAAACAATCCAACTTCCCAACGGAGCGTGGCCGCGTCCTGACACACCGTGCGGCCCTCTAATCGCAGCATCCCCCGGCCCTGTTCGGCCAAAGTAAAGCAGAGCTGTTCCACCAACTGACGCAGCAGCCGCTCGACCACGCGCCGTTGTGGCATCGGATATTCAAACAACCATTCGGCCGTAAACTCCTGCGGCGGTTGAATCGGTTGAATCAGCTCGGCGACGCCCCCCACCGCCTGGTCCAGTCGTCGCAATAGCTGGGGACCGAAACGCGACTCGAGTTCGACACGGGGCAACTCTCGCAGTTGACCAATCTGCTGGAGCCCCAGCCGTTCTAAAATGTCGACCGTCTCATCAGGCAACCGCAAAGCCGCCAAAGGCAACCGCTCGACAGCGATCTCAGGCGATCCACTGGAATTTGCCCCAGCACCGTTGAATTCAGCACCGTTGAATTCAGCACCGATTGGCTCACCGTGATTCCCCGGCCCGAAGTGCGCCAGTGCCCAAGCGGCCCCCACCGTATCGCTCAACCCCAACCGCACGCCGAGACGCTGTTGCTGAAAGCGCCGTGTAACCTGCTCGACAAATGTCGGCTCGCTGCCAAACAACGGGGTCACGCCGGTCACGTTCAGCAGCAACGTGTCCGGCGCGGCTGCCGCCTCCAGACCGACCAGCGGGCTAAAGCGATGACACCAGGTGGCCAGCTTCACCAGCGCGATTCGATCTGCGGCCGGATCATGGGTTTCCAGATGCAGGGTTGCCTTGTGCGAGGATGAAGGACCAGTGGCTGCTCCCCCTGCTCGACGCAACAGGGCTGTCGCTTCGGCCACCGGCAGATCGACCTGGACACCCAGTTGGCGGGCAGCGCGCGAACAGGCCAACACGCAGAGTCCTCGACGTGTCCGATGCTGGAGGATCACAGGCCGTTGTTCAAGCGCGGGCTTGTCGTGAATCAACCGCTGAATCGGCCAATTGGGCAGCCAGATTGCCAGAATGCGTTGCATGGATGTCACCCGTCCGCTCATCAATTTCTAACTCGACCGTCCTCTGCGTCGCGCCGCCACGACAGCGCAACAACTTGATTCTCAACCGCCAACTCCAGGTGGCTGGTTCCGTGGGTGATCGGTTGTTGCGGTTATCGCTCACCGCAGTCGGCCCGGCGGGCGAAACCAGCAGCCGCAGATCCGCCCAGGACGGTTCGCGCTGGGCGGCGGCCGAGCGAACCAGCAGGCCGACGCTGCCGCTGGTTTCCGCCGCCAACTGCAGTCTTCGAAAGGCCCGGCTATCCAGTTGTTGCGGCCAGGCAACCACGGCCGCGACATGCGGACAACGCAGCGCTTGGTCAAGGGCCCACTGCCCCTGGTTGCGTCCGGTGTTCTGAGGTTCTTGATTCTGCCGGGCTCCCTGACTCTGCTGGCGAGGCGCCGTCCGAACCACAATCGTATTTTGCAAATCCACACCCCAAGCCGCCGCCGCGGGTGGATAAAAATGACCCTGCGGATCGATGACGACCAGGGCTCCCCCTTCCCGGCAGGCCTCCCGAGCGGCCCGCAACGCCAGCATCCCCGCCCCACATCCCGGCCCATCTCCCAACCATTCGACCAACGAACCCCGCGACACCCCTTGCTCCGGCAAAAGGGCATCCAAAGGCTCGCAACCGCTGGAAATACGCGGTCGAGCTTGCGTTCTGCCTGGCCGCTCCAGCCGGCGCAGAAGCGAGTCAAGTTCACGGATCTTGGGATGCATACTGGTTCGCCCATACTGGTTCGCCTTGACTAACACACCGCCACGGTGGTCACTCTTACATCATCGGGCAGATAGTGTACGTAAGTATACTAATAAAGCAAGAACGAACAGGCCAGTTTCTGGTAGAAGGCGAGCGAGAAGCCAGAACGTGCTGACAGCCGGGAAGTTCGCCCCATTTCTCGTGGGAGTTCGCCAAACGGGCATCCTGGAGGACCTTCGCTCTGAAGGACCTTCGCTGGGGGCAAATCCGAATCGGCAGCCACACGCGCTTTGGACCCGCCTACCTCGCCGCCGGATCCGCACCGGCGGCCTGAAGCAGCGCTTCCGGCGACTTGGTCTGGCCACAATGGGCACATGTCGGCAACAGGGAATGCCGCGTCGCACCGCACGCGTCGCACTTTTCAAACAACTGCGTGCTGCAGAGCGGGCAGGAGTAAGGCTCATCGGACTGCGACTCGGTGCGCGGGAAGCTGAGCTTCTTGATGCTGCGGCGACTCCAGAAGACATACTTCAAGGGGCCACGCCGAATCGGAAAGTCACAGATCGGACAAAAGAAGCGTTCATATGCCTCGCGGTACTGCTTCAACAGCCAGTCCGGTTTGGGGAACGCGATCCTCCGCAACAAGTAGATCAACACGCACAGCACCAAGGCCAACGCGGCCAGAATCAAAATGTACTTGAAGTACTTTTCTGGGAAGTGTTCGTGCATCACCATCGTTACCTTGGCGGCAACTGCGACACCCAGCGCGTAAATCATCGGCCCATAGGAACCTTGCCGCTTCTTAATGAACAACACCATGGCGACCAACAGCAACGGCACCAGAACCGCCAGCTTGATGGCAGCCAGTTTCATTTGGTGCCAAGATTCAAGCCGTTCGAATTCCGCGTAGATCGGTCGGCGTGCCGCTTCCAGGGCAACGTTGAGCCGCCGATCCTGCTCCTTGTAATCACGCTGCTGCTCGTGCAGTTGCACGAGTTGCGTGTTGAGTTCCTGGTATTGCTTCTGATTGGCCAGGAACAATTGCTCTGCTTCGGCCAACGCCGTCTGTTCTGCGGCATTGGGCTCGACATCTTTCTCCAAACTCAAGCGATGAAACTCGAGCAACTGATCCATGGTCTGCTTGGAGTTTTCCGTGCTGTCGCGAAGCAGCCGCTGTCGATCCTCCTGGTTCTCCGTTTGCCGCTTGTTCTCGGCGAGCTGTTCAGTCAGTTCCTCCCGCTGGGCGATCAAGTCGGGATCCAGCATCCGGGTCTCGATTTCGCCGTAGGGAGTACCGGTGACGCTGCCAATATCATTGACGACAAATCCCAACAGCCAATAGACAAGTACACACTGCGCAGCGGCGAACAGCCAGATCGCGGCACGATGCGTCCACGGCCCTTTACTCCTTAATGTCGCTTCCATGATCGGCCTCGTATTCAATGCGTTGGTCAGCGCCAGGATATTCCACAATCCCTTGCTTTTTGGAGCACCCTGCTTTTAAGGGGTTGGTCCGAAGGCCACAGATCGCATCACAAGGTGGCGTTGTTCAACAAGGGTGCCGCGCGAGGCCGCCAGGGCAGGACGCCCGCATCGTTGTCCCGGCGATCAGCCAGCCCCCACGCAAACCAACATCTCTTGGCGGCCCGCT
>JAUIHJ010000166.1 GCA_030432015.1 bacterium | reverse complement strand
TCCGCGAACCGCACCACGTCCAACCAGTGCCGCCCCCAGCGCTCGCCGAATCGAGGAGACTCCAGGAGGCGGTCGACCAGGTCGCTCAACGCCGCCGCGCTATCGTCGGCCAGGAATTCCTGAATTTGGTGCGGCGTCGGCGGCAAGCCATGAAGATCGAAGTAGATACGCCGTACAAGCGTGCGGCGGTCCGCGTCCCGATTGGGCGTGAGCTGCGCGCTTTCCAATGACGCCAACACAAATCGATCGATGGCATTTTGTGGCCATGCGGTGTTGTGGATTGCCGGTGGGTCCGAAGCCCGGATCGGCTGGAACGACCAAAATTTGCGTCCCGCTTCGACGTCCATTACGACCGTTGACGCAGCGACCTGGCCGACACCATCGCGAGGATCGAACGCACCGTCGCGAATCCACGTTTCGAAATCGGCGATCACATTGTCTGGCAGCTTCCCTTGAGGGGGCATCTCGAACGATTCGTAACGGAGGGCGTCCAGCAGCAGGCTGCTCGCCGGATCGCCAGGTGCGACCGCAACACCCGTGTCACCGCCACGGCGCAGACCGTCTTTCGAATCCAACAGCAACCCCGCCTTGAGAATTTTGGCGTCAGCTGAATGGCAAGAATAGCAGTGCTCATTCAAAACGGGGCGAATTCGGGTCTCGAAGAAGTCACGCCGTTGCGAGGTTGCGAGGGGTTCGGCCACCGGTTCAGTGGACCATGCGTCGGCATACGGCACCAGGCACAAAATCAGGAACAGCGATGGGCTTCGCATTTTCGAGGCACCAGGAATGGACAATTGAGGGACGTGCCGAATCGGTCGTGCAGGCGGGGATGTCGTCGGAATCTCTTGTCGTTCGTCAGAAGATAAGGGTACCAGAGTCAATTCACGCGAGGCAAGTGACGAAATCCGACGTTTCCACTTCAAAGGACTTCATCCAAGCCCATTCCGGCCAGCAGGTCGTCTTCGGACGTATCGGCTGCGTGATCGACGGTTGGCTGGGCCCGGGATGTCTCCGCATACCGCTGGCGCGCGCGGGCAAGGCACGCATCCAGGGTCTGAGAATCCACGTTTCGTCGTGCGAAAAAATTGCGCAAGGACTGCTCCGTCGTATCGTGCACCGTCAGAACCTTGCGCGTGACAGTATCAACCAGCACGAATCGCTCGCCGTCCACATTCTCGCTCACCTTCTTGATTGTCACATCCACGATTGTGTCTCGAGTGGAATCGTCGGTGCGTTTCTGACGAAGCGGGCAAGCCAGGTCGCTCGCTGGCGGAGCGTGTCCGCTACCGTCGAGCCTAATCGATGCGGACTCGCACGACAACAATCGAGACGGCCAGGCCAGCGCCGTTCGAATTTCTGACTCGCGTATTCAGTGCCAAGCAAAGCCCCGAAGTGGCGGTTTTTGAAGTTGCGTTTTTTGGTGCCGAAGGCATGTCAGTTTCCAGCCTGGAGTGCAAACCCCGGGGGACATGTCGACTGGTTGTTCAAGTGCGGCGAAGTGGAAGCAGACACAGGAAGCAGACACGGGAGAGCAGACACGGGACACCCAAGAATGGTATCCTCGCAACCTGACAGCGTGTTCCGTTCGAACCATTGGACCTCCAACAACCGGTTCACAGGGCGGGCACCGTGCGATTCGAGACCCCAGGAGGAGGCACGTTCCTGGGGGGACAACGTCTAACCGATGGCGGGTGTGTGTTCGCCCGGAAATGAGCCTGTTCCCGGCCAGTGAACGGTTCCCAGGAATTGAAACCTCGTGAATTCACTGCTCCGCTCGGCATTCCTGATCAGCATGGTATTGCTTGTGCCGATCCTGCCGTTCCTCTTCTTTGGTGAACAGCTCACGACTCTGGTCACGGAGTGGCTCGAGCGACCATCATCGAGGCCCATGACGATTGCTTTAATTGTTGGTCTGCTGTCGACCGATATTTTTCTGCCGATTCCCTCCAGCATGATCAGCACGTTGGGCGGATGGCAACTTGGCTGGCTGGCTGGCACCGTGGCGTCCTGGGCGGGGCTGAGCTTGGGTGCGATTGCTGGCTTCGCGCTGGCAAGGCGGTGGGGCCGGCCATTTGCGCTATGGTTTACACGTGCCGAGGAACTCGACCGCATGCAGGAGCTAAGCGCTTCCTACGGGATCGCGATCTTGGTTCTGGCACGGGGTGTCCCGGTGTTGGCCGAAGCGAGCGTGCTGTTGATGGGGGTTCACCGCCTTCCCTGGAAGCAGTTTCTGCCAGCCGTCTTGCTTAGTAACCTGGGCATCGCCTGGGCGTATTCCAAATTCGGCGAGATCGCCGAACACCATCAATGGCTGCCGCTGGCGCTCGGCGTCTCGGTCGCCCTCCCTGTATTGCTGGCGGCCGCGATCGAACGCTTTGTGGCCCGCAAAACGAAGGAACCTACTCATGACGATTGACCGCCCGTCGCTGTCGGCCCTGCTCGACAGTTCCGACCCCACCCTCTACGACATTCAGACGGCCGGCGACGGACCGCGGGGAGCCTTGCCGCTGACCGATGAGATGCTCCGCACCTGGTCCAGCGGCCAGCTTTTTGGGTTGACCCAGAATGCGGGGATGGGCTGGAAGCCCGAGGACATGCTGGGCCCCCAGTATTTGCTGCTGAGCACGCAAGGCGGCGTCCGCGCTCCCGACGGTCAACCAATTGCACTTGGCTATCACACCGGCCACTGGGAAGTTGGCCTGCTGGTCCAGGCAGCAGCCCAGGAGATCAAGCAGGCGGGCGGCGTCCCGTTTGCCGCGTTTTGCAGCGACCCCTGTGATGGACGGACCCAGGGTTCAACGGGCATGTTCGACAGTCTGCCGTATCGCAACGATGCGGCCATCGTGCTTCGCCGCCTGATCCGCTCGCTGCCGACGCGCCGCGGCGTCTTGGGCGTGGCAACGTGTGACAAGGGACTTCCCGCGATGATGCTGGCGACCGCGGCCATGCACGACCTGCCGTGCGTGGTTGTGCCTGGTGGCGTGACCCTGCCACCTCGTCACGGAGAAGACGCCGGCAAAGTGCAGACGATCGGGGCCCGCTACGTTCACGGTGAAATCACGCTGGACGAGGCTTCTGCCGCCGGGTGCGCCGCCTGCGGGTCGGCCGGAGGCGGCTGCCAGTTTCTCGGTACCGCCGCAACGTCACAGGTCGTCAGTGAAGCGCTCGGGCTCTCACTCCCGCACTCGGCCCTTGCGCCCAGCGGCCAACCCATCTGGCTCGACATCGCCGTGCGGAGCGCGCAGGCGCTGATGCGCATGGCCGAGCATAACATCACGATGCGCGAGGTCCTCACCGACGCATCCATTCGCAACGCCATGGTTGTTCATGCCGCCTGTGGCGGTTCGACCAACCTGCTATTGCACATTCCTGCCATCGCCTTTGCAGCCGGACTGAGGCGGCCGACCGTCGACGACTGGAATCAAGTCAATCGAAGCACGCCACGATTCGTCGACGTGCTGCCTAACGGCCCCCGGAATCATCCGACCGTGCAGCTTTTTCTTGCCGGCGGAGTGCCAGAAGTCATGCTGCATCTTCGCACGCTTGGATTGCTGGACCTGGATGCACAAACGGTGGCTGGCCAACGACTAGGTGACATCCTTGCCTGGTGGGAAACGTCCGCGCGCCGCGAACAATTACGGAGCCTGTTGCAACAGCGAGATGGCGTCAACCCGGACGATGTGATCATCGCACCCGCCGAGGCCCAGAACCGAGGCATGACGAGCACCGTCTGTTTTCCGAGGGGCAATCTCTGCCCGGAAGGATCGGTCATCAAAGCGACCAGTATTGATCCGACGGTGGTTGATGACGATGGCGTCTATCGCAAGACCGGGCCGGCGCGCGTCTTCACCACCGAACGGGCCGCGATCGAAGCGATCAAGGGGCAGTCGGAACCGGCGTTGAAACCAGGAGACATCCTGGTTCTGATGGGCCGCGGCCCGCAAGGCTCCGGCATGGAGGAAACGTACCAAATCACCTCGGCCCTGAAATTCCTCAAGTGGGGCAAAGAGGTCGCGGTCGTGACCGACGCCCGCTTCTCTGGAGTGAGTACGGGAGCCTGCATCGGGCACGTGGGGCCGGAAGCGCTCGCGGGCGGGCCAATCGGCAAGGTCCGTGACGGCGACATCATTCAGATCGTGATCGACCGCAATCGACTCACCGGCTCGGTGGATCTGGTCGGCGACGGCCAGCACCAGTTCAACCCGGAAGAAGGCGCCCGCGTACTCGCGGAACGCACCATGCCGGCAGATCTGGCGCCGGACGTCGACCTGCCCGACGACACCCGCCTTTGGGCTGCCTTACAACGGGTCGGCGGCGGTGCCTGGGGCGGTTGCGTCTACGATGTCGACCGCATCGTGAAAGCGTTGGACAAGATCGACGGTGTCTGAAGCGGCAATTTTCCGTTGCGCAACGGCGCCAGGAAACGTCGCGTCGTCCCAGGGCTGGATCCGCTTCACGGTTACACGGGTTTCGCAGGCGGAATTGCCGTGTCTTCCTTGAGTTGAATCGGCCGACCGCCGCGAGCCAGATACAATTGGTACAGTTGCAAAAACAGATGGCCTTGGACCAGGAAAATCAATGCGATCGCCGGAAAGACCCCGATGATGCAAGCCAGCAGCCCAACCACCTCCGCCAGAATCCCTACCGCCATCAGGAAAAGCTGCGACAGCAACGTCTCGACCCACATCCGCCGCATGAAGTCCTTGATCCAGGCAATGTCAAACGACGCACGAAAATCCTGCGTCAGACCGGCGCGGAGCGTCACCGGAGTAATGACGATCGTCATCAGGGTGAAGATTACAAATCCCAGAATTCCACCGAGCACGATCAGGGCAATCATGCCAACTGCCATCGCCTCGTCATCGCCACCGGTTGCGGCCCCAATTCCACCGACAACCAACGCTCCGCCCAGAAAAAGCACCAGCATGATGGGCATGAGGACCAGCATCATGACGAGCATCACCAGGAATATCCAAAGTCCTCGCAACAGGTATTCCTTGAAGCGATTCATGTCAAAGTCCGGATAACCCTGCCGGCCAGGATTGCGGAATAGATTCTCGACGATCTCGAATTGGTAACCGATCCACAGCAACTGCCCCACGATGGGAATGGCCTGCGTGGAGAGTAGGCAGAGCGACCCCCACAAGAGGTTCATGGTCCACTTGGGGCTCTCGAACACGTAGTGAATGGCCCGCATATACTCCAGCGACTCGCGCACTTCAAAGGGAGAATTCGGGTCGATCGCAGCGGGTTGATAGGGATTCGGGTCGTCGGTCGACATGATTACTCCGTCGCAAAACAAGAACATCGTTGGTCGTAGTCTAGCCAAGTGTCGTCGGCGTACAATCCTCTTCGCTGCGGACGGGATAATCTTGTGACAATTGGCGATGGGCCGGGCACGAACGAAGTCTGATTCGAGGAAAAACCCTGCTTCTGACCACAGCCGCTTTGTCGGCCGGAAGCTCGCATCACACCAACGGCCGAGCACCGCTCAGTGTACAGATTCCCACTGACCGGTCGCCACCGCACGCTGGATCGCAAGAACCGTCTGAAGCGTCGCAAGTCCTTCCTCCAGCGAACAATGGGGCGACGCCTTCCCCTCAATGACATCCAAGAAACCGTTGGCCTGAGCAACAAACAGATCGTCTCGCTGCAACGCGGGAAAGACTTCTTCTTCCCATTCGCCGTCGGGCTCGACAAGCCACCGCCATCGCGTGCGGTGCCCTTCGTAGCGCACTGTGGCGCCCTGGCAAACGACGGTGATGGTGTTTTCGTTAGCCGCTTGATATTGATTTAGACAATAGCTGGCCAACACCTGCCCATGCCGCGCCAGCACGTGCGCGGTGTCTTCCACGGCAACCCCCTCCAGGACCTGGTGCGCCGCGTCCGCAGCCACGCGGCCGACCTTTCCAACCATCCACTGGCCGACGTTCAGTGTATGCGTGAGCGCATCCTGAATGGCGCCACCCCCTTGGGCGTGATCGGCATAGTAGATTTCTCGATAGGCCGGCCGATACTTGGGAAAATGCTGGCCGCCACAGGCAACCAACTGCACCGGTTCGCCAAACCGACCAGAATCGATGGCGCGCTTCATGGCAGACAAGGCGGGATGCATGCGTGTCACATAGGCCACTGCGCAGGCCAGCCCACGTTGGGCTACCGTCTCGCGGAGGGCGTCGACCCCCGTCGGCGCCACTGCCAGAGGTTTCTCGATCAACAAATGCAGCCCGGCCTCGGCACATTGTTGCGCCATCGGAATGTGCAATGGCGCGGGCGTGCAAATCACCACGGCATCGTGCGCATCCGCTAGTGCCGCCTCGAGACTGGCATATGCATTCTGAACATTGTAGTCAGCAGCAATCCGTTGCCGCAGAGCGTCGTTTGTTTCGCAGATCGAAATCTCTGCTCGACCCGTTGTCTGAAAACAGCGCGCGTGCCGCTCGCCAATCGAACCGACGCCAATCACCAGGACACGATGCCTCATTGCTGCTTCCTTTCAACACAATCCGAAGTAAGAGGGTCAGGCATATTTTTTGCGATAACGTGGAAATCGCAGGCGTTGTTCAGCCGCAACGGGGGCCAACTTCCCGTGTGGCCTGGAACAAATAGTGCCGATCGCACCAGCTTCACGCGCGATCAGTATGTGGCGGCCAACTCACAATTTCAACCGGCAGGCCCGTTTTTGAAGTCGGGCCGGCGAACGCGCTCCCTCCATCTCGCGCCCCGCGCGCCGCGACCGACGTCGCGTCGGCACAACGCGTCGGTACAATAGGTAGCCGCGTGACGGTCCCTCATCCCTAGCCTCCAAGCCTGACCATGACATTCCACCAGCTAACGCGTCGCAATTCTCTGGTTCTACTCGCGGCTGCAACATTGGCCTGCGCCGCGCATGCGGACGACGGGTCGGCTGCTCGAATGCGCCAAAAACCGCACCCACTGGCAGTCCCCAACACGCATCCGCCAGGTGAAGTCGACAAACCGGAACTCGTACCGTTTGTGGTGGCCGATCCGCGAAGCCTCGACGGCATTGTCGTCGACGAGACCGCCGCCACACTGGTTGGTACCTGGCAGTATTCGACGCACACGCCCCCTTACGTCGGCCTGGGATACCTTCACGACCAGAAATCCGACAAGGGCCAAAAATCGGTCACCTTTACGCCAACGCTTCCCGCCGCCGGGATTTACGAGGTTCGCCTCGCACACTGCTATAACATCCGTCGATCCATCAACACTCCGATCACGATTCGGCATGCCGACGGCGAAACGACGTTTCGCATCAATCAGCAAGAGGTCCCGGAGCACGCACGGTTGTTCCGGACCTTAGGGCAGTTTCGTTTTGATCAGGGCCGCGCAGGATGGCTCAGAATTTCAACAGAGGGGACCGACGGCAAATACGTGATCGCCGATGCCGTACAATTCCTGCCGGTCGCCGCAAATCTGCGCGGCCAGGTTGTCGATGCAGAGAGCGGCCAGCCGGTCGCCGCTCGCGTCACGATTCAGCATGCCGACGGACGTTGGTTCTTTCCCAAGTCCGCAGCACCGGGTGGCACGGCGGTCGACTATCGCAAGGATCGGCCGGGTTCCCCGGCGATGCATACGACGCTTTCGGCCAGCCCGTTCGTGGCCGAATTGCCCCCTGGCGAGTACGTCGTCACGGCCGAGCGTGGCAAGGAATACCTGCCGGCACGCATGCAGATCACGATCGATGACCACGCACAATCGGTCACACTGAAGATTCGCCGGTGGATTCATATGGCGCGGCGCGGATGGTTCAGCGGTGACACCCATTCGCACCGCCTGCTCGCCGAGACTCCCAACCTGGTCTTGGCCGAAGATCTCAACCTGGCTTTTCCGCTTTCTCACTGGGTCACCGGCGGACGCGAGAGTGCCGTCGTCGCCAATCGTATTCAGGCGGCCCCCAACGCGTCGACATCAACCTCCCCGCAGGCAATCCGCGTTGACGACGACCACTGGATCTATCCACGCAACACCGAATACGAGATCTTTGGAATCGATGGCCAGCGGCATGAGCTTGGCGCGGTCGTCATCATCGGCCACAAGACGTTGTTTGACATTGGTGCGCCGCCGACTCGCCCCATCGCCCAAAGGGCACATGCCGAGGGCGCCTTACTGGATCTGGAAAAGCACTCCTGGGCCTGGTCACTGATGACCGTGCCGGTAATGGAGATTGATCTGTTCGAACTTGCCAACAATCATGTCTGGCCCGGGCCGTTTCAACTGGGACGGTGGACGTTGCAAATGAAGCCGCCTTACATGCAGGTGGAGACCGACACCAACGGCTATACGGAGTGGGGCTGGCTGGATTACGGATTTCAGACCTATTATGCCTTGCTGAATTGCGGCTTTCGATTGCAACCCACGGCCGGAACGGGATCAGGGGTCCACCCAGTACCCCTTGGCTTTGGCCGCGTCTACGTACAACAGCCCGGCGGCTTCACCTATCAAAACTGGATGCGCGAGCTCAAAGCGGGCCGTAGCTTCGTGACAACCGGCCCCATGTTGCTGGTAACCGTCAACGGCCGTCCGCCTGGCTCAATTTTCTCGGACGCACAAGCCGGCGCACCCTATGAGGTGATGGGTTCGATTGAGAGCCGCCGGCAGGTGGATCGAATTGAGATCATTGTCAACGGCCAGCTTCAGCAGACGTTGCGGCCGCAAAGTGAGCCAACATCCGCGGGCGGTTATACAACCCCTCTGCGAACGACGGTGACACCGACGGGCTCGTCCTGGATTGCAACCCGCGTATTTACCAAACACCCGGCTGGCCGCGTTCGCTTCGCCCACAGCAGCCCAGTTCACATCGAAGTCGCTGGCCAGCCACTCCGGCCCAGGCGAGACGAGGTCGCATACATTGTGGGCCATCTCGAGCGTGAAGTGGACCGCCACCGAGACGTGCTGACTGAGGGGGAACTGGCAGAGTTCGAATCCGCGCTAGCGACCTACCGGAAACTGCTGCCGGAGTAGCGCTTTGAAACGTTAATCCAGGAAATCGCGGTCCTGCAATCGCTGCGGCACATACTCTTCGGTCACGTAGCTGATGTTCTTGCTGATCAACGCTTCGACTTCCAGCTTGAAGCCGTTCTTCAGCATCAGGTCGATTTCATTCTGCCACGGTTTCTTGTTGAACCAAGGGTAGTTCTTGATCTGGTTCGCCCGCTTGACGTCGTTGTCGTTCAACGAAATCCTGACGCTCGGCGTCAACTCGCAACGTTCGTAGTCCTTGCTGCGCATTCCCATATAGCGGGCGTTGGGAATCGCCATCCGCTTCGACTCATAGGCCAGGTTGATGGAACCCTGTTTGATCACACTGTAGATGTAATACCCCCAGGGGTCATTATCGAGCAGGCAATAGACCGGCAACTTCAGTTCGTGGTGCATCCGATTGAGCAGCCGCCGCACACCGCGGGGCGGCTGGCCGCCACCATGCGTGAGGATGCAGTTATGTTCTCGCCAGAACTTGTCTTCGTTGAAGCGTCGCCAGACCGTATCTTTTTCGACATGCAGGATGAACTTGGCCGAATTCTTTTTGAACTGCACGACTTCCGGTTCCGCGATGGAAGGGATGCTGTACCCGCCGGACCCCATCCGAGAACAGTCAATCTCGTCGCCGCTATCGACGAGCGTGATGGGGCCGACCATCGACCCGGCATTCTTTGCATAAAGGTGTAATTCTTCGCGCAACGCGCTCAGCGTCACCTCCACATCTTCAATGATCGGATCGCAATCTTTCTGCTCGTCAAACGTCTCTTCCTTGATCCCTTCAATGGTGTGTTTCAGCAGGTAGTACAGACCACGAATGCTCGTCGTTTTGCCCTGTTCAATCAGTTGCTTGCACCCTTTGCCGACCAATAACGTCTGCATGTAGCTCTTGGCTTGCGACAAATTGAACAGCTCGCGGCGGTTCTTGCCGCTCCCCATTTCGATGAACTTCTTGGACTTGTTGTACTTCACATTCGACAGCGATCGCGACGGGACCTCCAGATGGGGCGCCCTGCTGCGCGCAGCCGTTTGCACGACAGTGTCCGCCATGCCCTGAATCGAACCCAGCGTCTTCTGATCCGCCTTGGATAGCTTCGCAGTCTTGGTCGTGGTGGCGGTGGCGCCGTTGCGGCGAGCCTTCTTGGCCATGAGTCGTTTCCGTCCCGAAGTTTCCGTCTAGAGAAGTGACTGTTGCGTTTTGTCTGCCGTGGGCGTCTCCGCTGCCGCGGCCGCCTCCTGATCGACGATAATCACGTTGTCGCCAAAGTCCGAATCGCTTTGGATCCGCTTGCCTCGCTTGTCGAACTTGGCATCTGCCTCGGCCGTTTTTCGTTGTGCGACCTTGAGCAATTGATCGTAGAGATTGTCACGATCGGCGCCGTTGATTTCGCTGACAGCCTCGGCAACTTCACCCAGGTACCGTAGAAACACATTACGCCGTTCGCCTTCCAGCTTGACCTTCTTGCGGCGGTTCAGGTACATCCCCAGCTTCCGCCCGACCGTCTGAAAAGCCAGACGAAGTTCTTTCTGAATTTCAGGATAGGCCGCGACCGCCTCTTTCGACTCGCTGGTAAAGGGAACCCACACGCTGGCCATGTGCACCATGATGGTGACCGGTCCGCTGGGCAGCGAACCGCGCGATTGGCTAAGCCCATACGGACGCCAATTCGTATTCATGACGGCTTGGGTGATGGCACAGGCGGCCGGCTGAAACTGGAGGGGGACGCGGTTGGCGTAGCGCAGCACCTGCATCGACTGCCCTTCGCTGACGTTGACGTTGCGCATCGCGTCGTGAAGGCGGTCAATCTCCTTGGACTTGAGCTTGGCCGGCGACTGACGCGTGCGCATATCCGCCGCTTTGAGAATACGATCCGCCGAGTCTGCCCCGAGCCCGTCAAAAGTCGTCACGATGAATTGCCGCAACGTGCGGGCATCGCTCTCGTTGAGCATCTGAACCAAGCCTTCGCGAGTTACCTTCTTGGCCTGATTCGCCGCCCCAAATGCCAAGGCAACTTCAATCTGGAACGGGTTGCCGCGGTACACTGACGGAGGACGCGTGGCAGCGACAAAGAATTCGCCGGGCACGACGGTATAAAGGCCCTTCAGCAGGCACTCTTCGCCAATCGGCGAGATGCAGTCGGTCGACGGGGCGCTAATCTTGGTTTGTTGAATCGCCTGGTAGAGGTCATCCGCTTGCTGGCGGCCGATCCGCGTGGTCGACGCGCGCGTACCCAACTTGGCCGCCTCACAGATTTTGCGGGCCACCGAATTGCTGACACGGGAAAACGAACCGGTCAGGAACATCGACAAGGTTGTCGCATCGGTGTCCTTCAACATCGTCATCAGGTGACCGAGTTCCACGCCGTAGGGATGTGGCTTGATCTCCTTCGGTTCGACCGGCAACTTGTCGGTCGAACGACGATACGTCCGCTCATTATTATCGGGATCGATGTAGTGAAACGTCACGTGAGGATTGGAAATTGCCGTCTGTTCCAAATAGTCGTCGACGCTCCCGCGACCGCGGTGAAAACGTCCTTCCAATTCGATCGTGACGCGCGTGCCACTACGGACTTCAACAGGTTTCTCACCTTCGCCGGCGTCGTAATGGGTAACCCACTCGATGCCATGTTTTTCGAGATACTTGTGACCCTTCTCGCCGGGCGGAATATCTTCGCCCTCGCCCCGTTTGTTGAGAATCTCTGGCCGGTTCTTCTTGGTATCAATCTGCAGTTCGTAATAGTGCGATGGCTTGCGGATCGACGTCTTGGAAATGATTTTGACCGGCTGGCCGGTGGTGAGCATGCCGTACATGCCCGCGGCGCTAATGCCGATACCCTGCTGCCCACGACTCATGCGGAGGCGATGAAATTTGGAACCGTAGAGGAGTTTGCCGAAGATCAGCGGAATCTGCTTCTTCATGATGCCAGGACCGTTGTCCTGGACGCCAACCTTGTAACGGTTCGTTCCAGTGGATTCGATGTGGACCCAGATTTCGGGAATGATCGACGCCTCTTCACAGGCGTCCAACGAATTATCGACCGCCTCTTTGACGGTGGTCAGCAAGGCCTTGCGGGGATTGTCAAAGCCGAGCAGGTGGCGGTTCTTGGCGA